>JALOSH010000089.1 GCA_025458545.1 Hydrogenophaga sp. | reverse complement strand
GGCTGGGTGCCGCCGCCGTGCCGGTGGGCGGCGAGCAGCACCTCTTTGTCCGGGTAGGTTTTGCCGAACCACGACACAAAGCGTTCACCCTCTCGGTGCAGCAGCCCGGCGTTGTCCATCTCGATCCCGATGGCAAAAGGGTTGAGGCCGTTGATGCCGTCCCACTGGCTCACGCCCGCGTGCCAAGTCACGGTGTTGAAGGCCGCCAGCTGCACGATGCGCCCGTCGCGCCCGAGCACGATGTGGGCCGAGGCATTGCCCTGCGGTTTTTTGGTGCAGAGCGATTCGACCGAGCTCTCCAGGTTGCGCCCGGCGGTGTAGTGCAGCACCACGAAACGGGGTTTGAGGGCCCCGCCCACGTTGGGCGTCTGGCGGAAACTCACGTTCGGCCCGACCAGCCGGTGGTTCTTGATGCTGAGCATGGCGGATCTCCTGGTGACAGAGGCCATCAAGACCTCAGAAAACAACACAAGCAGGAAAAGTCAAACTGTGAAAGGCGGTTGCTTCAGGAACGCCGCCGCCGGGCCGAGCGTGAACAGGTTGGGCGACTGCGAGGGCGGCAAACCGGCGCGCACCTTGGCGTGGAACAGCGCGTGGTTGCCGCTGAAGCTGCCGTTGTTCCAGATCCGCAGCACCTGCTCGGTGAAGGCGCCGTTCTGGTTGCCGTCCATGGAAAACTGGTTGTCCTGGCAGCCGGAGATCAAAATGACCGAGGGCTCGAACTTCTTGACGATGGCCGTCAGGCGGTTGCTCACGGCCACCTGGGCCAGCGCGGTGTCGGGGTCGCTCACGCGGCCACCAGCGGCCTTCGCCACGTCCGCCTGCATCTGGTCGTACCAGGCTTTGTGGGCGCTGTAGACGCGCATGCCCACCGCGGGCGGCATGATCCGCGGACGCTGTTCCGGCGTGCCCGGGACCGGTCGGCCGGCCCGCACCACGGTGCCGCTGTGGCAGCTGTCCGACATCACCAGAATGCGCACCCCGGCCTTGAAGCGGCTCAACTCGAAGTACAGCTCGTCGTCGATCAGCTGCGTGTCGTACAGGCACCAAGTCTCGTCGAGTTTGTCGGGTTCTTCACCGCTCACGTCGGGCACCTGCCCGCCGTGTCCCGAGAAGGTGAGCCAGAACAGGTCCCCAGCCTTGAGCGCCTTGGCCGCCTGGCGGATACCAGCCAGTACCTTGGCGCGCGTGCCCTTCTTGGTGAGCAGCACCGTGGCCTTGATGCCGCGGGCCTTGGCGATGGCGGCCATGTCGTTGGCGTCGAACTCGCAGGCCGCCAGCGGCCCGGTCCAGCCGGCGTAGTGCGCCGCACTCACCTCGTTGATGCCGATGTGCAGCGAGAGGCCCATGGGCTTGCTCTGGCGTTCGGTGGTGGGTTTGGTGGCCATGGTCTGCACCTCCGGTATGGATTGCACGGTGAGATTCGGCCTGCATTCTGTTCCCGCCGTTCCCTGGAAGTAAAGAGCTTGGGCGTGGCCTGCATCCACCGGAGGGGTGAAGCGCTCGGCCATACCTCATGCCGTCTCGCGTTTTTGGAGATCGACCCATGCCGAGCGTCGCCGACGGCGTTAGGCCAGGCCGTCGTCTATTTGCTAAGGGCTTTCCCTAGGGCGTGCACGAATTCACGCCAGCAGCAATTTTGCCGTAAGCAAGCGCGAACACAGTCCGCCCCGTAATGCCGGATTCCGAGAGGAGGAGGGCGTGCAAAACGTGGCGGCTCACCCCGCTGAAACGGCAAAAGCATCACTCCGAGGAGATGACTTTCATGGCAACTGCAAGTGACAACAACGCCAAGGCCTACTGGTCGGCCACCCTGGGTCTTTTGACCAAGGTGCTGATCATCTGGGCACTTTGTTCCTATGGCGCAGGCATCCTGTTCGCCCCCATGCTCAACGGCATCCACCTCGGTGGCTACCCGCTGGGCTTCTGGTTCGCCCAGCAAGGCTCCATCTACATCTTCATTGCGCTGATCTTCTATTACGCCGTGAAGATGGGTCAGATCGACCGCAAGTTCGGCATGGACGAATAAAGACCGACCCACAGGACCACACATCATGGAACTTCAAACCCTGACCTACCTGGTCGTTGGTGCCAGCTTCGCGCTGTACCTCGGCATTGCTTTCTGGGCGCGCGCTGGCAGCACGTCCGAGTTTTACGTCGCTGGCGGTGGTGTCCACCCCGTGACCAACGGCATGGCCACGGCCGCCGACTGGATGTCGGCCGCGTCCTTCATCTCCATGGCCGGCCTGATCTCCAACATGGGCTACGGCGGCGCCGTGTTCCTGATGGGCTGGACCGGCGGTTACGTGCTGCTGGCCATGCTGCTGGCGCCGTACCTGCGCAAGTTCGGCAAGTTCACGGTGCCCGAGTTCATCGGTGACCGTTATTACTCGTCGACCGCGCGCACCGTGGCGGTGGTCTGCCTGCTGATCATCTGCGTGGTCTACATCGTGGGCCAGATGACCGGCGTGGGCGTTACGTTCTCGCGCTTCCTGGGCGTGTCCAGCGAGACCGGCATCTACATCGGCATGGGCATCGTGTTTGCCTACGCCGTGTTCGGTGGCATGAAGGGCATCACCTACACCCAGGTGGCCCAGTACGTCGTGCTGATCGTGGCCTACACGATTCCTGCGCTGTTCATCTCCCTGAACCTGACCGGCAACCCCATCCCCCAACTGGGCATGGGCTCCGACCTGGTGGGCACCGACGTGTCGCTGCTGGCCAAGCTGGACCAGGTGGTGACCGACCTGGGCTTTGCGCAGTACACCACCCAGTCCGCTGGTTCCACGCTGAACATGGTGTTCTTCACCATCTCGCTGATGATTGGTACCGCCGGTCTGCCGCACGTGATCATCCGCTTCTTCACCGTGCCCAAGGTGGCCGACGCCCGCTACTCCGCTGGCTGGACGCTGATCTTCATCGCGCTGCTGTACACCGTGGCACCTTCGGTGGGTTCCATGGCTCGCCTGAACCTGCACGGCACCTTCAACAGCAACGTTGGCATCGTCCAGAAGGCCGACGGCGGCATGGGCATCGACGCTGCGGTGGTGGCCGCCAAGCCCGACCTGTTCGCGCCCGAGGCCAGCCTCAAGTACGAAGACCGTCCGGAGTGGGTCAAGCGCTGGGAAAAGACCGGTCTGCTGAAGTTCGAAGACAAGAACGGCGACGGCCGCATCCAGTACTACAACGACAAGACCAAGAACGAAGCCGTGAAGGCCAAGGCAGAAGCCGCTGGCTGGAAGGGCAGCGAGCTGACCGTGAACGCCGACATCATCGTGCTGGCCAACCCGGAAATCGCTCAGTTGCCCAACTGGGTGATCGCCCTGGTCGCTGCAGGCGCCATGGCGGCTGCGCTGTCCACTGCTGCGGGTCTGCTGCTGGCCATCTCATCTGCGATTTCGCACGACCTGATCAAGCGCACCTTCGTGCCTGACATGAGCGAGAAGGGCGAACTGATGGCGGGCAAGATCTCCATGGTGTTCGCCATCATTCTGGCCGGTTACCTGGGCCTGAACCCGCCGGGCTTTGCGGCGGCCACCGTGGCCCTGGCCTTCGGTCTGGCGGCTTCCTCGCTGTTCCCCGCCATCATGATGGGCATCTTCACCAAGACCATCACCGACAAGGGCGCCATCGCCGGCATGATCGCTGGTATGTTCGTGACTTGCTTCTATGTGTTCGCACACTCCGGTATCTTCTTCATCAAGGGTACCGAGTACGTGGAACTGATCGGTGGCCCGAACAGCTTCTTCGGTCTGACCCCGGCCGCCTTCGGCACCGTGGGCGCGATCGTGAACTTCGTGGTGGCCTTCCTGGTCAGCAAAGTCTCGGGCACCGTGCCGCAGCACGTGCAAGAGATGGTCGAGTCGGTCCGCATCCCCAAGGGTGCCGGTGCCGCCGCCGCTGGCCACTGATGGCTTAAGATGAGCGCCGCGGCCTGGTGCCCGGTGCCCGTCGATCAAAACCCCGCTGCACACGTGGCGGGGTTTTTTTTCAGGCCTGCCTGATCCGGCTTGCAGGCCGTTCAGCAGAGCCCTCCTCACCGGAGAGGGCTCTGCTGAACCTCCTGTGTTCCCGATGGAACCGATCCTGAGACCACCGCATGCTGAGCGTCAACCTGTTCCCGATCTTTTTTCTGCTGGCCTTGTTTCCGGTCGCCTTCTTCTGGCTGCGCAGGGCGTACCGGATTCTGGTGAAGCGCGACTTCTCGGAAGTGGCGCTGAAAAAAGGGCTGCCCCCGCCGGACCCTGAAAAGTACGCGCCCTACGAGATGGCGATCAACCTGGTGGGCGGCGTCGTCATCGTGGTGGTGATCGGGGTGGTGTTGCTGGGCCTGCTGGAGTACCAGTCCTGGATCGCTGTGGCCGGCTCCACCTTGTGGATCAAGCTGTTCGCGTCGTTTGCGCTCAGCCGCCAGGCGCACGGCTTTGGCCCGAAAAACAAGAAGGCCGATTCCCAGAACAAGATCTGAGCCCAGGCGGAAGGCGGCTCAGCTAAAGCGCCCGTACCCCGTCCGGCGCGCAGTGAATTCTCCGAGGATGCGGTGGAACCGGCTCCGCCGGGCCACACGCATCGCCCCCTGGGGGGTGACGCCGCAGGCGGCGCGGGGGGCTTTCAATACACCAGCCGCTCCGGCCGGATCTCCTGCAGGATGGTGGTGGCGATCTCTTCGATCGACTTGGTGGTGGTCGACAGCCAGCGGATGCCTTCGCGCCGCATCATCGCTTCGGCCTCGCTGATCTCCATGCGACAGTTGTCCAGGCTGGCGTAACGCGAGTTCGGGCGGCGCTCATTGCGGATTTCGCTCAGGCGTTCGGGCGCGATGGTCAGGCCAAAAATTTTCTTGCGGTGTGGCACCAGCGCGGGTGGGAGCTTGCGGCGGTCGAAGTCTTCCGGGATCAGCGGGTAGTTGGACGCTTTCAGCCCGTGCTGCATGGCGAGGTAGAGCGAGGTCGGTGTCTTGCCGCTGCGGCTGACGCCGACCAGGATCACGTCGGAGCCTTCGAGGTCCTTGTGGCTCTGACCGTCGTCGTGCATCAGCGAAAAATTGATCGCCTCGATGCGGTCGTTGTACTCCTTGCTCTTGGAAGCGTCGGAAAAGCGGCCCACCCGGTGGTTGGACTTGAGGCCCAGCTCGTCTTCCAGCGGCTCCACGAAGGTGCCGAACATGTCCAGCATCAGGCCCTGGCACTGCGCCTTGAAAACCGCGAGCACCTCCATGTTGACCACGGTGGCAAACACCAGCGGGCGCCTGCCCTCCACCTCAGCGGTGTGGTTGATCTGGCGCACCGCCTGGTGGGCTTTGTCCACGCTGTCCAGAAACGGCAGCCGCACCCGCCGCACATCGATTTCAAACTGGTTGAGGATGGCGTTGCCGAACGTCTCGGCCGTGATGCCAGTGCCGTCGGAGAGAAAGAAAACCGTTCTGTTGGGCATGGAGGTCTCTGGCGGTGGGTTGCAAAAACAGTCAGGGCGCCGCATCGCGGTCTTCAAGCGGCTGTCAGCTTTCAGGCGGCTCCGGCCAAGCTGCCGCCCTACAATCGAAAACTTGCGTGGAATCCATTATCCCGATTGCCGCGCTCTGTTTCTGCCCCGTTGCCCGGCGCGCGACCCACAACAGAACAACAGGTCCACAGCAGGTGCAAGGAGCCCCCGGTTTTTCAACCTTGAGCGGAGCTTTTCCATGTCCAACCTGTTTTCCCCGACCGATCTGGTCGTGCCTTTCGAGCACTTGCGGATGTCCGACGTAGAAGCCGTCGGCGGCAAAAATGCCAGTCTCGGCGAGATGATTTCGCAGCTGCCCAGCGGTGTGAAGGTGCCCACCGGCTTTGCCACCACGGCCCACGCTTTCCGCGAGTTTCTCAAGTTCGACGGTCTGACCGAGCGCATCAACGCCCGCCTGGACGCGCTCGACACCGAAGACGTGCGCGCCCTGGCCGAAGCCGGTGCCGAGATCCGCGCCATGGTGGAGAACCAGCCCTTCCCGGCCGACCTGGAAAAGGCCATCCGGGACGCATTCGCCACCCTGGTGGGCGACAACGACAAGGCCACCTTCGCGGTGCGATCCTCGGCCACCGCCGAAGACCTGCCCGACGCCTCGTTTGCGGGCCAGCAGGAAACCTTTCTGAACGTGCACGGCATCGACGAGGTGCTGCACAAGATGAAGGAAGTGTTTGCTTCCCTCTACAACGACCGCGCCATCAGCTACCGCGTGCACAAGGGTTTTGCCCACGCCGACGTGGCCCTGTCTGCAGGTGTGCAGCGCATGGTGCGCTCCGACAGCGGTGCGGCCGGTGTGATGTTCACCATCGACACCGAATCCGGCTTTGAAGATGTGGTGTTCATCACCTCCAGCTACGGCCTGGGCGAGACGGTGGTGCAGGGCGCCGTGAACCCCGACGAGTTCTATGTGCACAAGCCGATGCTGAAAGCCGGCAAGCGCGCGCTGATCCGCCGCAACCTGGGCAGCAAGCTGATCCAGATGACCTTCACCACCGCCGAAGAGAAAGCTGGCGAGGGCGCGCTCAAAGGCAAGCTGGTGAAAACGGTGGACGTGCCGGTGGAGCAGCGCAACCGCTATAGCCTGACCGATGCCGACGTGGAGCAACTCGCCCACTATGCGCTGGTGATCGAGCAGCACTACGGCCGCCCGATGGACATCGAGTGGGGCAAGGACGGCACCGATGGACAGCTCTACATCCTGCAGGCCCGCCCGGAAACGGTGAAGAGCCAGGCCGCCGGCAAGGTCGAGGTGCGCTACAAGCTCAAGGGCAAGGGCACGGTGCTCGCCAGTGGCCGGGCCATCGGCCAGAAAGTGGGCACTGGCCCGGTGCGCCTGGTGCACAACATCAGCGAGATGGACACGGTGCAGCCCGGCGACGTGCTGGTCACCGACATGACCGACCCGAACTGGGAGCCGGTGATGAAGCGGGCCAGTGCCATCGTCACCAACCGCGGTGGCCGCACCTGCCACGCCGCCATCATCGCGCGCGAGCTGGGCATCCCGGCCGTGGTGGGCTGTGGCAACGCCACCGACCATCTGAAGGACGGCACGCTGGTCACGGTGAGCTGCGCCGAGGGCGACACCGGCCACATCTACGACGGCTTGCTGGAGACCGAGATCACCGAGGTGCAGCGCGGTGTGATGCCCGAGGTGGACGTGAAGATCATGATGAACGTCGGCAACCCGCAGCTGGCCTTTGACTTCTGCCAGATGCCCAACGCGGGCGTGGGCCTGGCCCGCCTGGAATTCATCATCAACAACAACATCGGTGTGCACCCCAAGGCGATCCTGGACTACCCCTTGATCGACGCGGACCTGAAGAAGGCGGTGGAGTCGGTGGCCCGGGGCCACGCCTCGCCGCGTGCCTTTTATGTGGACAAGGTGGCCGAAGGCGTGGCCACCATCGCCGCAGCGTTCTGGCCCAAGCCGGTGATCGTTCGCCTGTCGGACTTCAAGTCCAACGAGTACCGCAAGCTGGTGGGCGGCAGCCGCTACGAACCCGATGAAGAGAACCCCATGCTGGGCTTCCGAGGTGCCGCGCGCTACATCAGCGAAGACTTCCGCGAGGCCTTTGCCATGGAGTGCGAGGCCTTGAAGCGGGTGCGCGAAGACATGGGGCTGACCAACGTGCAGGTCATGGTGCCGTTTGTCCGCACCTTGGGCCAGGCCAAACGGGTCACCGAGCTGCTGGCCGAGAAAGGGCTGCGGCGCGGACAGGATGGCCTGAAGGTCATCATGATGTGCGAGATCCCGAGCAACGCGGTGCTGGCCAAGGACTTCCTGCAGTACTTTGACGGCTTCTCCATCGGTTCCAACGACCTGACGCAGCTCACCCTGGGCCTGGACCGGGACTCTGGCCT
>JALOSH010000465.1 GCA_025458545.1 Hydrogenophaga sp. | reverse complement strand
CGGCACCCTGTTCCTGGACGAGGTGGGCGAGCTGGAACTCGCCACCCAGGCCAAGTTGCTCAAGCTGCTGGAGGACCACGAGGTGCGGCGTCTGGGCAGCGTGCGCCAGCAGAAGGTGAACGTGCGCGTGCTCGCCGCCACCAACCGGCCGCTGGAAGCCATGGTGCAGGCCGGCAGCTTCCGCAGTGACCTGTTTTTCCGGCTCGGCGCGCTGCGGGTGAACCTGCCCCCGCTGCGCGAGCGCGAGGGTGACGTGGTGCTGCTTGCCGGCCTGTTCCTGGCGCGCTCGGCGCGGCGCTACGGCAAGCCCGGCCTGCACTTGTCGGACGAAGCCCTGAACCGCCTGCGCGGCCATGCCTGGCCCGGCAACGTGCGCGAGCTGGCCAACGTGGTGGAGCAGTGCGTGATGCTCGCGAGCGACGACCTGATCGAAGCCGACGACCTGGCCCTGCCGGTGCCGCTGGATTCGGCCTTTGCCGGGCTGGAGCCGCTGAACGCCGAGCCCGCGCCCACCAGCCTGCCTGAGGCCGAGCGGCGCTGCCCGAAGCCGAGCGCCGACTGCTGCTCAACGCGCTGGAGCGCAACCGCTGGAACGTCACCCAGGCCGCGCGCGCGCTCGGCATCTCGCGCGACACGCTGCGCTACCGCATCGACAAGTTCGGGCTCCGATAAAGCACGCTGTCGGCGTGCCGCCTCGCAGGCCGCTCAGAGTGGCCGGTGCTTGCCCAGCGCGCTCACCGTCGAGGCCAGCACCGGCCCGCTGCGCTGGATGGCCGCCAGTGGCGCATAACCGTAACCGATCACCAGCCCGCGCAAGTCCTGGCGCGCCAGGCAGTAGGCCGAGAGCGGTCGCACGGTGAGGCCTTGCTGTGCGATGCGCTGGACCAGCGCCTTGTCGTCCACCCCCGGGTGCAGGCGCAGGCACAGGTGCAGGCCCTGTTCGGCACCGCTGATGCAGGTGTCGGCGTCCAGCACGGGTTTGAGCGCATCGAGCAGCGCGGTGCGGCGCTCCGCGTAGCTCTGGCGGGCGCGGCGCAAGGCGCTGCTGAAGTGACCCATTTCAATGAACTCGGCCAGCGCGGCCTGCAGCGGCATCTGGCCCGGGCGGTTGAGGTCGTAATGCGCCTGCTTGAACGCTGCCACCAAGGGCTTGGGCACGATCAGGTAGCCGAGCTTGATGCCGGGGTAGAGCACCTTGGAGAAAGTGCCCATGTAGAGCACGCGGCCATCGGTGTCCAGGCCTTCCAGGCTGCTGATGGGCGGGCCGCTGAAGCGGTATTCGCTGTCGTAGTCGTCTTCCAGCACCCAGGCGCCGTGGGCCCGGGCGGTCTGCAGCAGCTGGTGGCGCCGTGGCAGGCTCATCACCGCGCCGGTGGGGTACTGGTGCGAGGGCGTGAGGTAGATGAGCTTGGGCGGGCGCGTGTCGTCGGCCCGCGTCGGGCTGATGCCTTCGTCGTCCACCGCCACCGGGTGGATCGCCAGGCCGGTGGCCATGAAGGCCTTGGCCGCGCCCCAGTAGGCCGGGTCTTCCACCCACACCGTGTCGCCGTGGTCGGCCAGCAGGCGGGCGCAGAGTTCGAGCGACTGCTGGGTACCGGTGGTGACGATGACCTGGTCGGCGTCGAGCTGCACGCTGCGGAACACGCGCAAATAATCGGCGATGGCGCGGCGCAGCGGCGTGTAGCCGCCGGAGTCGTTGTAGTCCAGCATGTCCGGGTAGGTCATGCGCCAATGCTTGTTTTGCAGCCGCTGCCACAGGGTGAGCGGGAAGGCGCTGAAGTCGGCAATGCCCCGGGTGAAGGGCTGTACCTCCAGCTGCGTGGCGCAGAAGGTGGTGGCCAGCGCCTGGCCGCGCGCCGAGAGCCGACCGGTGCTGGGCGCCGGGGCGCCGCGCGCGTGCGGTCGGGCCAAGGCGCTGGCGTTCACGCGCGGCACGTTGTCGTTCACATAGGTGCCGCTGCCCACCCGGCTGGCCAGGTAGCCTTCGACGCTGAGCTGGTTGATCGCCGCCACCACCGTGTTGCGGGAGAGGTTCAGGTCTTGCGCCAGATCGCGGCTGCTCGGCAGCCGCTCGCCCGGGCCCAGCTTGCCGTCGAGCATGGCGCGGCGCATCGCCTCGTACAGCTGGCGGTGCAGCGGCAGGGCGTCCAGCGCGCCCAGTCGGTTCATCTCGGTCAGCAGAAACTCAGACAGCATGAGAATTCGGGAGTCACCCCCCGCGCCGCTTCGCGTCTCCCCCCTCTCTCGCCTTCGGCGGGAGGGGGGCGGCACCTGAGACCGGCAGAGCCGGATCCTCGGTGCCCCTTGATGCGGGCGTCGCGCGCCGGTGTGTGGAAGGGAAAGTGGCACCATAAAGTGCCACCAACTGGCTCCGATTGTGATCCAATTGACCCGCCAGAATCAAGCCACCAGTTTGGAGATTCCATGAACAAGCCGCCACCCTGCATGGTCTGGCTGCCCGCCGACCACCGCCTGCTGGGCGACCACGGCCACCAGATGCCTTTTTTGCTGCTGGGCGACAAATACGCCCG
>JALOSH010000088.1 GCA_025458545.1 Hydrogenophaga sp. | reverse complement strand
TGAAAGGCGGACAATTGGTAGTGGCCCGCGAAGCCCCGCGCCGCGCCATCGAGCGGCTGCCGCTGCAGGTGTGGATGGCGCTGGCCCAGGCCGGGCCGGTGTGGCGCGAAGACGAGGCGCCGCAGCAGTCGTTTTGAGACTTCAGGCCGTCAGCAGCCCGAGCAGTTCGCTCATCGGCTGGCTGGCGGGTCTGCCGCGGGCCGTGAGGCAGCCGAACACGCCGAGCTGCTGGCGCACCGTGTAGCGCAGGCAGGCGAGGAGGCGATGGGCTTCGTAGCGTGTGGCGACCTCGGCCGGGATCACGGCAATCATGTCGGACCGCGCCAGCAGGTTCATGGTGGTCAAGATCGACGAGGTCTCGATCAGCCCGCGCGGCACGGTGGCGCGATGCCGTCGAAACTCCTGCTCCAGCACATCGCGCATCGGGCTGCCGCGCGGCTGCAGGATCCAGGGATGCTGCAGCAGATCGTTGAACGTCACACGCGAGCGACCCGCCAGTGGGTGGTCTGGATGGGCCACCACGCTCAGCGCCTCGTCGGCCACCGGCCTGAAGTCCATGTCGTCCATCGCGCCCTCGGGCACCCGACCGATCACCAGATCCAGGTCGCCCCGGCGCAGGCTCTCGGTCAAGCGGTCGCTGGTGTCGATGGTGATCTCGACCGACAACAGAGGGTAGCGCTGTTTGAGCGTCAGCAGCGCGCTCGACAGCAGCTCGGGTGAGGCGGCCATGATGCTGCCGATGTGCAGCTTGCCTGCGCCGCCCTGCGCAATGCCATCCAGCTCGCGGGTCAGCGCATCCAGGCTTCCTTGCAGACCCTGGAAATGGCCCATCACGCAGCGCCCGCCCTCGGTCAGTCGCAGGCCGCGCCCGACCCGCTCGAACAGCGGGTGCCCCATCGCATGCTCCAGTTCCTGCAGCATTTTTGAAGCCGCCGGCTGGGTCATGCCCAGCGCTGCGGCGGCTGCCCGCAGGGTGCCGTGTCGGCCGATCGCCAGCAGCAGGGCGACCTGGCGCATGCGCAAGCGGTTCAGGAGTTGCGGTATCTGTGCAGAGCCCATTTATCTGATATCAAAAAGTTATCAATACTTCACGAATTTTCAGTATACGAGCATCAATTGACTGCCTACCATTCGCCATCGCTGTTCGTCGGTTCACAACTCAGGAGACAAGCATGAAGCGTTTGAAATGGGGCACGGCCCTGGTGGCATTGGCTTTGTCCAGTGGCTGGGCTCAGGCACAGGAATGGCCACGCCAGCCGGTCAAAATTCTGGTGGGTTCTTCGCCCGGTGGTGGCACCGACGCCATGGCCCGTGCGGTGGCCGACCGCCTCGGCCCGCTGCTCAAACAGCCGGTCACGGTGGAGAACAGGGCAGGTGCCTCCAACACCTTGGCGGTCGACATCACGGCCAAGTCCACCGACGGGCACACCATGGTGATGGGCGTTTCCACCGCACACGCGATCGCGCCGCACCTGCTCAAGCTCAACTACGACAACGACAAGGACCTGGTCCCGGTGGCTTTTGTGGGCTCGGTGCCCAACGTGCTGGTGACCAACATGCAGGTGCCGGTGACCAACGTGAGCGAACTGGTGAAACTGCTCAAGAGCCAGCCCGGCAAGTTCAACTACGCTTCCAGCGGATCGGGCAGCACGCAGCACATCGCGGCCGAAATCTTCAAGGACGTGGCCGGTGTGTTCGTCACCCACATTCCCTACCGTGGCAGTGCGCCTGCGCTGGTGGATCTGATGGGCGGCCAGGTGCAGATGAGTTTTGACACCATGCCCTCGGTGATTGGCCACATCCGCAACGGAAAAATCCGCCCTCTGGCGGTGGCCGCCGCCAAGCGCAACCCGCAACTCCCCAACGTGCCCACCATGGCCGAAGCGGGTTTGCAGGGGGTTGAGATGAGCGCCTGGTACGGCATCTACATGCCGGCCTCCACGCCCAAAGCCGTGATCGAACGGGTCAATGCCGAGGTCAACAAGATCATCGCCATGCCTGAAACGCAGGCTCGGCTCTCAGCCATCGGCGCCGACCTCACCCCCATGACACCGGAGGCCTTCAAAGCATTTCACGACGCCGAGAACAAGCGCTACAGCGAGCTGATCCGCCGCAAGAAAATCACGATCCAGTGAGCGCGCGTCGACTGTTCTGCACACGACCCGAAAGGAATTGTCTTGAAAGCCCATGAACTGCCCGTCGTCTGCCTGACGCTGGGCGACCCGGCCGGCATCGGTCCGGAGCTCATCGCACGCCTGCTGGGCCAGACCGACGCTGTCCAGCATGCCAACCTGGTGTTGCTGGGCGATCCCTGGTTGTGGGCCGATGGCCAGAAGGTCGCGGGCGTGACGGTGCCCACCCGGCCGGTGCAGAGGCTGACCGAGGTGCGGTCCCGAAGCGACACCAGCGTTGCCGCCTGGTTGCCGATGGACACGGTGGAGGCTGCGCAGGTGCAGCGCAGCCAGCCCCAGGCGGCGGGCGGCGCCTCGGTGCTCCAGGTGCTCAACGCCTGCATGGACGCAGCGCGTCGCGGCGAAGTCGATGCCATCTGCTTCGCGCCCCTGAACAAGTTCGCCATGAAGCAGGGCGGCCTGAAGCACGAAGACGAACTGCACCACTTCGCCGAATACCTGGGGGTGAGTAGCTACTTCTGCGAGTTCAACACGCTCGGGGATCTGTGGACATCGCGGGTCTCTTCTCACATTCCCCTCAAGGATGCGGCCAGCCACCTCAGCAAGGACCGCATCAAGGACGCGACCCGGCTGATCTACCGTTCGCTGCAAGCGGCGGGTGTTGTCCAGCCCAAGGTGGCCGTGGCGGCGTTCAATCCACACGGCGGAGACGGTGGCACCTGCGGGCGCGAAGAGGTCGAGATCATCGAGCCCGCCGTGCGCGAGTTGGCTGAAGAGGGTTTCCCGGTTGGGGGTCCGTTCCCGGCCGACACCATTTTTCTGAAGGCGCGCGACGGGGATTACCAGGCCATCGTGACCATGTACCACGACCAGGGCCAGATCGCCATCAAGCTGCTGGGATTTTCCAAGGGCGTGACGGTGCAGGGTGGCCTGCCTGTGCCCATCACCACACCGGCCCACGGCACCGCATACGACATCGCGGGCCAGGGCAAGGCCGATGTCAACGCCACCTACAACGCCCTGCGCATCGCTGCGCGCATGGGCGCGGCACGTCTGGCTTGAGCGTCGACCTGTTCCATTTCATTCATCAAATCAACACCATGAAGATCCAATCCGTGCGTGCCCGTGTGTTCGAGTGGAAAGGCAAGACCGTTCCACCCCAGGGCAATTTCTGCTCCAACGCCATGGACCTGCTCTACTCGAAGAAAGAGACCATGGCCACCTTCCGCTTCCATTCCTGGACGGTGGTGGAGATCGAGACCGACGACGGCATCGTCGGCCTGGGCAACGTGGCCCTGGCGCCCAAGATCGCCAAGGCCATCATCGACGAATACCTCGCGCCGCTGGTCATCGGCCAGGACCCTTGGGACTACGAGTACCTCTGGCAGCGCATGTACCGCGCCACCCACGCCTGGGGCCGCAAGGGCGTGACCATGGCCGCCATCTCGGCGGTCGATCTGGCCATCTGGGACATCCTGGGCAAGAGCGTGAACAAGCCGGTGTTCAAGCTGCTCGGCGGGCGCACCAAGGAGAAAATTCCTTGCTACTACAGCAAGCTCTACCGCACCGACCTGAAAGACATGCAGGACGAGGCGCAGAAATTCCTGGACCAGGGCTTCAAAGCCTTCAAGATGCGCTTCGGCCACGGGCCAGCCCATCTGCAACAGGGCGTGGTGGAAAACCTGAAGTCGGTCGAGGCGGTGCGCGAAGTCATTGGCTACGACACCGACCTCATGCTCGAGTGCTACATGGGCTGGAATCTGGAATACGCCAAGCGCATCCTGCCCAAGCTGGAGAAGTTCGAACCGCGCTGGCTGGAGGAGCCGGTGATCGCCGACGACATCGACGGCTACGCCGAACTGAACCAGCTCACCAGCATCCCGATCTCGGGCGGTGAACACGAGTTCAGCCTTTACGGTTTCAAGCAGTTGCTCGACAAAAAAGCCGTGAGCGTGGTGCAGTACGACACCAACCGCGTCGGCGGCATCACGGCGGCGCACAAAATCAACGCCCTGTGCGAAGCCTACAGCGTGCCGGTGATTCCGCACGCTGGCCAGATGCACAACTACCACCTCACCATGAGCACGCTGGCCTCGCCCATGGCCGAGTACTTCCCCATCTTCGACGTGGAGGTGGGCAACGAACTGTTCTGGTACATCTTCGATGGTGAACCGATTGCAGAGAATGGCTTCCTCGATCTGCGCGACGATGTGCCGGGCCTGGGTCTCACGCTCAAGCCGGATTACCTCGACCAGTTCCACATCGTCGAGTGAGCCGCCCCATGAAGCGACCCTACCAAGGCGTTTTCCCGGTGGTGCCCACCACCTTCCACGAAGACGGCACGCTGGACCTGGAGAGCCAGAAGCGCTGCCTGGACTTCATGATCGACGCTGGCTCCAACGGTCTGTGCATCCTGGCCAACTTCTCCGAGCAGTTCTCGCTGTCTGACGAAGAGCGCGAAGTCATCACCCGCACCGCGCTGGAGCATGTGGCGGGCCGCGTGCCGGTGATCGTGACCACCACCCACTACGGCTCCCGCGTGTGTGCCGAACGCAGCCGCCGCGCGCAGGACCTGGGCGCCGCCATGGTGATGGTGATGCCGCCCTACCACGGTGCCACCTTCCGTGTGCCCGAGGCGCAGATCTTCGAGTTCTATGCCCGTCTGTCCGACGCCATCGACATCCCGATCATGGTGCAGGACGCCCCCGCCAGCGGCACGGTGCTCTCGGCCCCGTTCCTGGCCCGCATGGCGACCGAGATCGAGCACCTCGCGTATTTCAAGATAGAGACCGCCGGCGCGGCCAGCAAGCTGCGGGAACTGATCCGCCTGGGGGGTGAGGCGATCGAAGGCCCGTGGGACGGTGAAGAGGCCATCACCCTGCTGGCCGATCTGGACGCCGGCGCCACCGGCGCCATGACCGGTGGCGCCTTCCCGGACGGCATCCGCACCATCATCGACCCGTATCTCGCCGGCGACCGCGAGGCCGCGGTGCTGGCGTATGCGAAGTGGCTGCCCTTGATCAACTGCGAAAACCGCCAAGGCGGCATCCTCAGCGCCAAAGCGCTCATGAAAGCCGGGGGCGTGATCGCCTGCGAGGCCGGTCGCCACCCCTTCCCACCCATGCACCCGGAGGTGCGGTCCGGCCTGCTCGACGCGGCCAAACGCCTGGACCCGATGGTGCTGCGCTGGGGCCGCTGAGATGCTGCATGCCAACTGGATCGGTGGCGAATGGCTGACCGTGACCGACGCCGCGCCGAACATCAACCCCTCGGACCTCAGCGACGTGGTGGGCGAATACGCCCTGGGCGATGCGACCCAGGTGGATCAGGCCGTGGCCGCTGCCCGGCTGGCCTTCTCGGCCTGGTCCACATCGGGTGTGCAGGCCCGCGCCGACGCGCTGGACAAGATTGGCAGCGAGATCCTGGCCCGCCGCGAAGAGCTGGGCAACCTGCTCGCCCGCGAAGAAGGCAAGACCCTGCCGGAAGCGGTGGGTGAAGCCACGCGCGCTGGCCACATCTTCAAATTCTTTGCGGGCGAATGCCTGCGCCTCGCTGGCGAGCTGCTGCCGTCGGTGCGGCCTGGCATCGGAGTTGAAATCACCCGCGAACCGGTGGGCGTGATCGGCCTCATCACCCCCTGGAACTTTCCCATCGCCATCCCGGCCTGGAAGATCGCCCCCGCTTTGGCTTATGGCAACTGTGTCGTGCTCAAGCCGGCCGATCTGGTGCCGGGGAGTGCCTGGGCGCTGGCCGACATCATGGCCCGCAGTGGCCTCCCGGCGGGTGTGTTCAACCTCGTCATGGGACAGGGCCGCACCGTGGGCGAAGCGCTGGTGAACCACCCCGGCGTGGACGCGATCAGTTTCACCGGTTCGCAGGGTGTGGGCCAGCGCATCGCGGCCGCCTGCGTGGTGCAGCACAAGAAGGTGCAACTGGAGATGGGCGGCAAGAACCCCCAAGTGGTGCTCGATGACGCCGACCTCCATCAAGCCGTGGGCCTGTGCGTGCAGAGTGCCTTTTTTTCCACCGGCCAGCGCTGCACCGCGTCCAGCCGACTCATCGTCACCCAGGGCATCTACCCCACCTTCATGGCGGCGTTGCAAGAGCGCGTGGCCACCTTGCGGGTGAACGACGCTCGCAAGCCCGACACCGACATCGGCCCCGTCGTCAGCCAGGCACAGCTGGAGCAAGATCTGGCCTACGTGTTGCTGGCCGAAGCCGAAGGCGGCACCCTGCTCTGCGGAGGGCGAAGGTTGCAGCGCGCAACCGAGGGCTTCTACATGGCCCCAGCATTGATCGCCGACACCACCAACGCCATGCGCATCAACCGCGAGGAAGTGTTCGGCCCGGTGGCCAGCGTGATCTGCGTGCAGGACTACGAAGAAGCATTGGCCGTCGCTAACGGCACGCCGTTTGGCCTGTCGGCCGGCATCGCCACCACCAGCCTGAAACACGCCAGCCATTTCAAGCGCCACGCCCAGGCTGGCATGGTCATGGTCAACCTGCCCACCGCAGGGGTGGACTACCACGTGCCTTTTGGCGGGCGCAAGGGCAGCAGCTACGGCGCACGCGAACAGGGTCGTTACGCGGCCGAGTTTTTCACCACCGTGAAGACCGCCTACACCTCAGCGTGAGGACTGCTGGGTCGCGGGGCTGGACGCAGGGTACGACCAGCGGTGCATTCAGCCCTTGTAAAAGGCCTCGACCCTGCCCTTGAGCTTGATCGTCAGCGGGTTGCCCTTGCGGTCCAGCGTCTTGCCAGCGGGCACTTTTACCCAGCCCTCGCTGATGCAGTACTCCGTCACGTCGAAGCGCTCTTTGCAGTTGAACAGGATGCCGATGTCGTGTTCGAACACCGCGCGCACATGGTGCGGGCTGCGCGGGTCGATGGCCAAGTGGTCGGGCAGGGCGGGGCGGGTGTCGGTCATGGGAAGGGTTTCTCAGGCATGCGTGGAATGGCCTGATTTTCCTGCATCCCGGTGAGGGCTTGCGAAGGGGCCGCGGTCGGCTGCGGATGAATTGACCGAGGCCGCAGGGAAACCAGCTTCTCCTGAGGTTGTTTCTGCTGACGCTGCCTGGCAGAAAGCAGAACAAGGCTGGCGTCGCCTTCCCTCAAAAATCTTGAGATCGGCATGCATGCCAGCCGCCGTGGGCGATTGAAGATCGTCGGAACGCCCAACTTGCGTTTCAACAAGGGCTGTCTGGAGATTCAACGGCCCGATGAAGGCACGCTCGCAGGCTGGGCCGATGCGACGTGCTGGCTCCTGCTTGGGCTGTTCCCATGGCGAGGCCACCCCGGAGCAGCCAGCGCCTGGAACCCGTCTCGCCATCTGCTGGGTTAGCGATCAATGCCAGCGAACCCGGTCCCAGGCCCGTGCCCGGGCCGTCGG
Organism: Hydrogenophaga sp.; assembly: GCA_025458545.1. Next base: position 361 of record JALOSH010000088.1, on the reverse strand, counting down.
GTTGTCCTTGGCGTGCGTACAACTGATGGGAACGGTTCATTCGCGGGGCTGTTCGCTTCAGACTGGAATCCGTCGAGCGTGAGCATTCCGCTTAAAGACCCGAAGGCGGCCCCAAGTTGACTGCTCAAAAAAATCTGGTGTATACTGCGAGGCTCCGCTAAGTGCTGCAGGCCCTGATGGGAACGCAGGACGCAAGCAGTGAAGCTTGAGGCCGTTGAGGTCTGGAAGCGAGGTGGTGAAAGTCAGCGAGAACCCTGGAAGTTTTTTGACAGGGGCTCAAAAACTGATGTATACTACGAGGCTCAGCTGATCGCAGTTGAGTTGGCAAAAGAGAAGAAATTGTCTGTTTGCCTGATCATTA
>JALOSH010000087.1 GCA_025458545.1 Hydrogenophaga sp. | reverse complement strand
CGGCGCCGGAGGCGGCTGCAGCGGAGGCCAGTTCGGCCTTGTTGATTTCCATGATGAACCTTTCGAGAATTTCTCTGACGAAATACCTTGGGTGCCCCTCACGCCGACTCTTGTGGAGCGGGCTTGGGACTTGAGGCCAAAGACATGGGCGGACACATACCCCGCCGGACCTTGACCCGTTTGCCTTTTTGAATTGCAGCCCGACATTATCGCATTGCCGCATGGGACGGGGTGAACGCGTGACCGGAAATGCGCGCCACTTCGCAGCAATGGCCTCTGCAGACGCACGACATGACCGCCACACAGACCACCGCAGCCGCCCCGGCAACGCCACCCGATCCGCTCACCGCACCCCCGATCGCTCGCCGCATGGCCTGCTGGCTGTACGAGGGCACCCTCCTGTTCGGCGTGGTCTTCGGGACCGGGCTGTTCCTCTTCGGTTCCCTGGCTCGCTCCGCTGCGGGACATGGTCAACAACCGCTACGCACTGCAGGTCTACGTGTTCCTGCTGCTGGCCATTTACTTCGGCTGGTTCTGGATCAAGGGACAGACGCTGGCCATGAAGACCTGGCACATCCGCGTGGTGGACCGCCGTGGCATGGCCTTGACCAAGGGGCGCGCCCTGTTGCGCTACGCCGTGTCCTGGCTCTGGTTCCTGCCACCACTGGCGGTCGGCGGCTGGTACCAGCTACCGGGCGGCGAACTCACGGTGATCGTGCTCGGCTGGGTCGCGATCTGGGCCATCCTGTCGCGCTTCCATCCGCAGCGCCAGTTCCTGCACGACGCCTTGGTCGGAACCCGGCTGGTGCACCACAAGCCGGTTGAAACGCTCAAAAGGCGAAGGTTCTGGAAAACATGAAGCGACAGGAGCCCGTCAACGCCCAAAAGGGCCGCACGGGGCTGTCCCGAATGACGCACGCCTTCGGTTATTCCCTGGCCGGGTTGCGCGCTGGTTGGGGCGAGACCGCTTTCCGGCAGGAAGCCATTGCGGCCGTGGTGATGCTGCCGCTGGCTTTCTGGCTGGGACGGAATTGGGTCGAGGTCGCGATGCTGGCCGGATCGGTGGTCCTGGTCATGGTGGTCGAGCTGCTCAACACCGGCGTGGAGAGCGCCATCGGAGTGGCACGATCTTTCCAAGCGCGCCAAAGACATGGGCAGCGCGGCCGTGCTGCTCAGCCTGCTGGTGTGTGCAGGCATCTGGGTCGCGGCACTGTGGTCGCGCCTGTCGTGAGCCGACCCATCCGAACCCCATGAACCGCATGCCCGACCCCGCCTTCTCCCTCTGCGTTTATTGTGGCTCGCGACCAGGCGCCGAACCGGCCTATGCCGAATCGGCCCGTGCGGTCGGTCACTGGATCGGCAGCCATGGGGGCCAGCTGGTGTACGGGGGAGGCTGCAACGGACTCATGGGTGTGGTGGCCCAGTCCACGCTGGCAGCCGGTGGGCGCGTGGTCGGCGTGATCCCACAGGCGCTGGTGGAAAAAGAATGGGCCAACCACGGCTGCACCGAACTGCATGTGGTGGAGAACATGCACGACCGCAAGCGCATGATGGCCGAGCGAGCCGACGCCTTCCTGGCCTTGCCCGGCGGCATCGGAACGCTTGAAGAGTTCTTTGAGGTCTGGACCTGGCGCCAGCTGGGCTACCACGACAAACCGATCGGACTTCTCAACCAGTCTGGCTTCTACGATGGCCTGTTGCAGTTTCTGCACCACACGGTGCACCAGCAATTCATGGGCGACTGGCAAATGGACCTGGTCCGCACCGACACCGATCTGCAACGCCTATTGCCCAATCTGGTGCAAGCCGCTGGACTCTCACCCGCTCCCAGGCTGGACGCGATCTGACGACCTTCGGAGGCATTTTGGACCGAGCACGCACCCATCCCAGCAAGTGGGTGGGCCGATACCTCAGACCGCCGTTTCGTCTTCTTCGCCGGTGCGGATGCGCACCACCCGCTCGACCGAGGTGACGAAAATCTTGCCGTCACCGATCTTGCCGGTGCGGGCCGCCCGGATGATCGCATCGACACAGCGGTCCACATCCTCGGTCTTCACGACCACTTCAACCTTCACCTTGGGCAGGAAGTCGACCACGTATTCAGCCCCTCGATACAGCTCGGTGTGGCCCTTTTGGCGCCCGAAACCTTTGACCTCGGTGACGGTGAGACCCGTCACACCCTGTTCGGCCAGCGCTTCGCGCACCTCTTCGAGCTTGAACGGTTTGATGACGGCGGTGATCTGCTTCATGGGTGTCTCCAGGGTCTGCTTCGTTGGCTTTTGATTATGCCCAAGCTGGGGCAGACGAGCGGGACACCGACCCGCTGACGGAGCGTCAAGCCCGGTATTTGCTGGTGATCGGGTAGCGCCAGTCCTTGCCGAAGCTGCGGTGCGTGACACGAATGCCCACCGGCGCCTGACGACGCTTGTATTCGTTGATGCGGATCAGGCGCACCACCTTGTCCACATCGGCCTGTGCGTAACCAGCGGCCACGATGCTGGCCGGACTCTGGTCATTCTCCATGTACCGCTCGATGATGGCGTCGAGCACGGCATATTCGGGCAGGCTGTCCTGGTCTTTCTGGTCGGGCCGCAATTCGGCACTCGGTGGGCGCGTGATGATGCGCTCGGGAATCGGGTTGGTGCCGGTGCCATAGGGGTCGTGCGCGTTGCGCCAGTGCGCCAGACGGAACACCAGGGTCTTGGCAAGGTCCTTGATGACCGCAAAGCCGCCCGCCATGTCGCCATAGAGCGTGCAATAGCCGGTCGCCATCTCGCTCTTGTTGCCGGTGGTCAACACGATGCTGCCGAACTTGTTCGACAGCGCCATCAGCAGCGTGCCGCGGATCCGGGCTTGAAGGTTTTCTTCGGTGGTGTCTTCCGGCAAACCGGCGAATTCTGCAGCCAGGCTGGCCCGGAAGGCCTCGAACTGCGGCGCAATCGCGATCTCGTCGTACCGCACACCCAGGCGGGCGGCCATGTCGCGCGCGTCGATCCACGAAATGTCGGCGGTGTAGGGCGACGGCATCATGACCGTGCGCACCCGGTCTTTGCCGAGCGCATCCACCGCGATCGCCAGCACCAGCGCCGAGTCGATGCCGCCCGACAGACCCAGGATCGCGCCGGGGAAACCGTTCTTGCCGAGGTAGTCCCGCACGCCGAGCACCAGTGCGTGCCAGAGGTCGGCTTCCGGGCTGTGGGCACGGTCGACGGCAGCGTCAATGCGCCAACCCGCCGCGTGCCGGGAGAAGCTCGCCACAAACAGGTCTTCCTCAAAACTGATGGCGCGCCCCACCAAAGCCCCATCGGCTGCCAGCACGAAACTGCGGCCCTCGAAGACGATTTCGTCCTGACCGCCGACCAGATGCGCGTAGACCAGCGGCAGACCGGTGGCCCGCGCACGCTCGCGCATCGTGGCTTCGCGCTCACCACCTTTGCCGGTGTGGAAGGGCGAGGCGTTGATGACCGCCAACAGCTCTGCTCCGGCGGCCTTGGCTTCGGCGGCGGGCGCGTCGAACCAGGCGTCCTCGCAGATCAGAAGGCCCACGCGCACCGGCTGACCGTCCGACCCAGCCACATCGAACACGCAGGTATCGCGCCCAGGCACGAAGTAGCGGCGCTCGTCAAACACCTGGTAGTTGGGCAGCTCGCGCTTGGCGTAGCGGTGTGTGACACGCCCTTCGTTCAGCACACTGGCCGCGTTGTGCAGCCCAGCCACCGAAACACTGCGCTCGCGGCGCGCATCGCCTTCGTCGTGCGGCGGTCGCGCCGGATGCCCAACAACGATGTGCAGGCCTTTGAGCTGGGCTGTGCCCTCCAGCACGGTTTTCAAGGCATCATCACAGGCGTCCACAAACGCTGGGCGAAGGAACAGATCCTCGGCCGCATAGCCACACAAGGCCAGCTCGGGCGTCAGCAGGACTTGCGCCCCGCGGCGATGAGCCTCTTGCGCGGCATCGACGATGCGGCGGGCATTACCGGCCATGTCACCCACCACAAAATTGAGCTGAGCCACACAGATCTTGAGCGTCATGGAATCGTTGAAAGTTGCAAAAGTCGTTGGATCGGATGAAGCCCTGGCATGCGGGGATACAGGCCGTCTGTTCCCGTCAGCCAGAGCCTGCACATGACCCAAAATGATTATGTCACCCGGGTCTTCGAGTCGCCTTTGTCATTGTCGGCGACCGAATGGAACAGCCTGCTCGCGCTGGAGCATGACCCCAGCCCATTCATGCGCCATGAATACCTGGCGGCCCTGCACCAGAGCGGCAGCGCAGCGCAAGGCAGCGGCTGGCAGGCACAGTTCGTCACGCTCTGGCGCGCAGACACATTACAAGCCGCGTGTCCGATGTACCTGAAGAACCACTCTTACGGGGAGTACGTGTTTGACTGGGCCTGGGCCTCTGCCTATGAGCGCCACGGGCTGAGCTACTACCCCAAGGGCCTGGTGGCGGTGCCCTTCACGCCGGTGCCGGGCGCGCGGCTGCTCGCGCGTGATGCGCAGGCGCGCGAAGCGCTGGTTCGCGCCTTGGTGCAGCAGGCACAAGATGAACACCTGTCCTCGCTCCACCTGCTGTTTGCCCAGCCGCAAGACGTGGCGGCCTGCGAAGCGGCAGGGATGATGCTGCGGCACACCGTGCAGTTCCACTGGCAGAACCAAGGCTATGCCGATTTCGATGCCTTCCTGGCCAGCTTGCAGCAGGACAAGCGCAAGAAGATCCGGCAAGAGCGCCGCAAAGTGGCCGATGCTGGCGTCCGGTTTCGGTGGGCGCTTGGCCAAGACATCTCGGCGGCCGATTGGGATTTCTTCTACCGCTGCTACGAGCGCACCTACCTCGAACACGGCAACGCGCCATACCTGAACCCGGATTTTTTTCAGCGCATGGCGCAGCACATGCCCGAGCATTGGCTGCTGTTCGTCGCCGTGCGCGATGGCATGCCCGTGGCCAGCAGCCTGATCGGCATCGACCGGGAACGCGGTGTGGCCTATGGGCGCTATTGGGGTGCCCTGGAGCGGGTCGACTGCCTGCACTTCGAGGCCTGCTACTACCAGCCGCTGGACTGGTGCATCTCCAACGGTTTCCAACGCTTCGAAGGCGGCGCCCAGGGTGAACACAAAATGGCCCGGGCGCTGCTCCCGGTCAAGACCACCAGCGCCCACTGGTTGGCCCACCCGGCGTTTGCCGATGCGGTGGAGCGCTACCTGAACAACGAGTCCGAAGGTATTCAGCGCTACCTGGAGCACCTGACCCAACGCAGCCCATTGAAGCCGCAGCTTGCCGATCAGCCCCAGCACTTGCCCCACAATCCGGTCTGAGGGGTTCCAGCGTGACAAGCGTCATGGACCCGAACGATGCTGCTGTAGTAATTAGTTACACATTCGGTACACTCGCATGCCCATGGACGAAACCGACGCCTTCTTCACGCACACCATTGTGGGAGCCCCGCTGTCGGTTCTGCTGGGTCGGCGCCAAGGCCTTCCTGACAACCCAGCCCACACTGCGGGGCTGACGGTGAACATGGCCCGCGGTGAAAGTGGGCTCAGCCGTGTCTGGAACGAATGGATCGTACTCAGCCACGCTTGCGATCCGGTGGGCCAACCGCGCGTTCGCCCCGGCAAACTTCGACGGGTGCTGGAGCGCCATGCGCTGTGGATTGCGCTGCTGGGTCTGTTGTCGCTGCTGGGCACCGCAGCCTTCTGGGGAATCCAACAGTGGAACTGAAAACGCCCCAGGACACGCTCACGCTGGACCCGATCGCCATGAACGTGGTCAACCGCGTCGCGGCGGGCACCCGGCTCAGTGGCGAACTGCAGTTCGAAGGCGGTCTGCTGGTGCAGGGCGAGATCTCGGGCCATGTGCGGGTCAACGGCCGGCTCATCGTCTGGACCGGGGGCGTGGTCAAGGGCCGCATTCGGGTGACGGGTGACTTCTACCTGTTTGGACAACTCGGTGCGCCCGAAGCCGACCCGCACGACACCAGCCTGGAATGCCAGGGCATGGCATACGTGTCCAAAACCGGCGTCTCCACCGGCACCTTGATGGCGCGTCGCCTGCAACTTTACGAGGGTGCCGACTTGCAAGGCCCCTTCAAGACACTCAAACTTGGCGACAACCTTCCGGTGCTGCACGACGTGCACATCGAACCGTCCTGAGAGCCATGAGGTCCGAGCTGCACGCCATGAAAGCCAACCGATACCTGAACCCCGACCGCCACCTTGAACAGGACATGGGAACCCCCGACATGAACGACCACCACGCACAGGACAGCGAACCGCAAGGCCATGACGGCGACAACGGCTACCAGCCCACCTTGGAAGTGGACGTGGGCAAAGCGATGCCGCCCAGCCAGCCGGCCCATCTCCCGCTGCTGCAGACCGAAGTGCAAGCGCTGCCAGTGGGTGAACTGCAAGAAGGCGGTCCGGGCCGCAGCATGATCGCCGAGGGCGTTCATTTTGTGGGTCATGCGCTGCTGCGTGGGCCCTGCAGCGTGGCGGGCCTGGTTGAGGGCAACCTCACCCAGGCTTCGGGTGCATTGGTCGCTGTGGTCGTCACCGAAACCGGTCAGGTCAAGGGCGACATCACGGCGCAGAAGATTTCGGTCATGGGCCGCACGGAAGGCATTCTTGATTCCGGGCAAGGAGAGGTGTCGCTGCACGACACCGCCAGCGTGCACGGACTGGTGCGCTACGGTCGAATCCAGGTCAACGGCGCCGACCTCAATGCAACGCTGGAGCGGGTGGCGATCCAGAAGCCTGGAATCTGACGCCTTTCATGCTGTGGCGCCGAGCTCCGCAAAACCTGTCCATTCCGCGCTCCGCACCAGTGCCGGACGCGGAGGCTCTGCGCCGCGCCGCGCTCCAGGCGAGCTGGCAGCGCGACCGCTGGGTCGCCCGGCGGCGGGTCTGGATGCGCTGGCTGCTGTGGTTCAGCGGGCGCTACCTGATGCCTGCCGTGCTGGTGTTTGGCATCGGCGCCTGGCTCTGGCTGGGCACCCCGCTCGATCGGCTGGCGCTGCTCAAGGCACCCACTGCCCAGCCAGTTCCAGTCGCAACCACTCCGCCGGTTTTACCTGCCGATCCGCCTGCTCCTGCGCCCAAAGCCGCCAGCCCCACGTTCAACCCGGAGGGCGAAGAACTGCCTTTGCCACTGGCCTTGCGTTTCGAGCCGCGCTGGGCCGCTGCGCCCATCAACACGAACCCGAACAACCCGGCCGTCGCAGAGCCTGCAACGACCACACCCACCCTACCGCCACTCAAACCCGAAAACTGGTTGCACAGCAAGGAGCCCTGAACCCATGAACACACCCGCTTCCACCCGCCTCGTCCCGGCCGAACGCCTGTCGGCCATCACCAGCCTGATCGCCGAAGGCGCCGTCTTTGACGGCAACTTCCACACCACGCGCGACCAGGGCATCAAGGTCGACGGGCAACTCAAGGGCAACATCACCTTTGAAACCGGGGGCACCTTGCATGTGGGAGCCACCGGCGTGATCGAAAACACCCGGTTGGAAGCGGACTATGTGTTCATCGAAGGCAAGGTGATCGGCACCGTGATCGCGCGCAAGGCACTGGAGATCACCGGTTCGGCCACCTTGATCGGCGACGCGAGCTACGACGAACTGATCGACATGCATCCCCGTGCCCGTGTGCGGGGCAAGATCGAGTACCGCGGCGATATCGACGCCAGCCAGAACTGAGGCGCTGCACCAGGACCGAAAAAAAGGCCTGCCCGGCTAGCCTGGCAGGCCTTTTTTTGCCCACCACGGAGGGCAGGCGCTGGCGGAGCCGTTCAACCCTGCTGAGAGGCGTTGTAGGCGGCGATGCCGTCCAGAATTTCCTTGTGCGCCGCGTCCACGCCGTGCCAGCCCTGCACCTTGACCCACTTGCCGGGTTCCAGGTCTTTGTAGTGCTCGAAGAAGTGTTCGATGGCCTTGAGCCGCATCGGGTTGAGGTCTTCGGGTTTTTGCCACCGGCTGTACAGCGACAGGATCTTGTCGGTCGGCACCGCCAGCACCTTGCCATCTTCACCGGCTTCATCGGTCATTTTCAGGATGCCAATGGCGCGGCAAGGCATCACCACGCCCGGGATCAGGGGCACCGGCGTGATCACCAGCACGTCCACCGGATCACCATCACCCGACAGGGTCTTGGGCACGTAGCCGTAGTTGGTGGGGTAGTGCATGGCCGTGCTCATGAAACGGTCCACAAAAATCGCACCAGTTTCTTTGTCCACCTCGTATTTGATCGGGTCCGCGTTCATCGGAATTTCGATGATCACGTTGAACGAATCGGGGACTTTGCTGCCGGGGGTGACGTTGTCGAGAGACATGGTTGTTGCAAATGTTGATGAGAACGGAGGCGCCCTGTGCGCCATCGGGAGCGGCCGCGGGCCGCCGAGGAGCCCGAAGACCCCGCTTGCCTGCAGGGATTAACCCTGATTTTACTGATCCCAGACTTACTTTCTGACCCAAGTCATTTCCCAAACGAGACGTTTCCCGCTAAATTGCTTCCGTTGGCCAATCGCCCTGCCGCACCGCCACCGGTGCACGACAGACCGCGAGGAAGCAACGCAGCGGGGGCCACCCTCAAAGCGTTGCCCCCTCCAAGTCAAACGTAACGGAGCAGGAGAAATCTATGGTTGGACAATCTGCGCTGATCTTTGCGCTGGTGTGTGGGGTCGTGGCCGTGGCCTACGGTTTCTGGTCCCGAAGCTGGATTCTTTCCCAGGACGCGGGCAACGCCCGCATGCAGGAAATTGCCGGCGCCATTCAGGCCGGTGCGGCGGCTTACCTGGCCAAGCAATACACCACCATCGGCGTCGTCGGTGTGGTGCTGGCGATCCTCATCGGCATCTTCCTGGACGGACCCACAGCGATCGGCTTCGTGCTGGGTGCGGTGCTGTCGGGCGCCTGCGGTTTCATCGGCATGAACATTTCGGTGCGGGCCAACGTGCGCACCGCACAGGCCGCCACCCGAGGCATCGGCCCGGCGCTGGACGTGGC
>JALOSH010000086.1 GCA_025458545.1 Hydrogenophaga sp. | reverse complement strand
CGTCCGACGACCGGATCCGAACTGCAGGCACTGTCGCAGACGTCGACGTAAGGCGAACCTTCTCGGACCAGTTCCTGCGCACCGAACACTTCCCAGGCCCGATTCGCCGCCAGCACCCGGCCATTGCTGTCGAGGATGACCAGTCTCGCACTGAGTGCGTCCAGGGTGGCGCGGGCAAATCGCTCGCTTTCGATCACCGATTGCGTTTGCTCCTGAACACGCTGTTCGAGTTCCTGGTTGAAGGCGGACAGCTCGGTCTCGAAGCGCTTGCGCTCGGAGATGTCCATCCAGTAGCCGATGATTTCCAGGGCCTGCCCTTCCGCATCGCGGACCAGGCGCCGGTGGTCCTGTACCCAGCGCTGGCCACCCCTGTGGCCACCCACGGCCAGCCGGTATTCGCTCAGGTCGACACCCCGTTCGACGACCAGCGGCCAACCGGCCGCCATGCGCTCGCGGTCCTCGGGATGCACCAGCTCCAGCATGACGGCCGGATTCTGGGCGAAGGCCTGCGGATCGAACCCCATGAGCTGTTGCGCATTGGGGCTGACATAGGTCAGTGCATGGGGCGGCTGCACCTTGCGGGTGTAGATCACCACCGGACTGGACGACACCAGGAAGTTCAGCCGCGCCTCGCTCTCGCGCAAGGCGGCCTCGGCCAGTTTGCGCGCCACCGCGCTGGCCACCACATCGGCCAGCACCTTGAGCAGGTCGATCTCGTCGGCCAGCCAGGCGCGCGGCCGCTGCATCACGCTGTAGCCGATGAAACCGAAGATCTGTCCGTTGCGCTTCAGCGGGAACGCCAGGAAGGCGCGAATCTGCCGCTCCTCCATGCGCGCGCGGTCCAGCGCAGCCTCGGGCGGCAGCGCCTGCACATCGGGCACATCGAGGATGCCGTGGCGGTAGAACTGTTCGCGCAGCCAGGGTGTGGCCTCCACCGGCGTGGTCTTGAGGCTGTCATCCATCGGATCGATGCCCGGCGCACACCACACCTGGGTGTTGTCGAGCGCGCCCGCCCCGGCAAACCGGAACAGGTAGGAACGATCGGCGCCGAGCTGCTGGCCGCTCTGGCGCAAGGCTTCGTGGATCGCCGCCTGGGTTTGGGCAGCGCTCGCGGCCATCAGACGGGCCGCCGCCTCGCTGATGAAGCGTTGCAGGTCGCGCTGTGATCGCAGGCGGGCTTCGGCGGCCTTGATGTGGGTGATGTCGGTCTGGATCGTCGCGAACTGGTACATCTCGCCCGCGCTGTCCAGAAAGGGCGTGACGGTGGTTTCCACCCAGTAGCGGCTGCCGTCCTTGCGCCGGCTCCAGATTTCGCCGTGCCAGACTTTGCCGGCCGAGATGCAGCGCCATACGGCGCGCATGAAGCCGGGTTCCTGCTGGCCCACGGTGAGCGCCCGATGGCTCTGGCCCAGCACCTCGTGCCGTTCGTAGCCGCTGATCTGGCAAAAAAGATCGTTGGCGTAGGTCAGGCGTCCCTCGCGATCAGCGATGCTGACGATGGCGTGGTGATCGAGCGCCAGGTGCTCGCGTTCCCGCTCGTACAGCGTGGTTTGCAGGCGTTCGCGCAAAGCACTGGCCTGGCGAGCCCGGCGCGCGCGCGCCGTCACCGCCGCGACCAGATGGTCGGGCTGCACCGGCTTGACGAGGAAGTCGTCGCCGCCCAGGTTGAGCGCCAGCAGCTGCTGGGTGAGATCGGTCTCGGCGGACAGGAACAGCACCGGCAGGTCCAGCCAGGCCTCGCGTTCGCGCAGCGCGGCGGCCAGCTCGGGCCCGCTGGTCTCGGGCATGTAGACGTCGAGCATCAGCACATCGGGCTGGAATGCCTCCAACGCCTCCAGCACCTGCAGCGGCTGGGCCAGGCAATGCACCAGCATGCCGGCGCTGCGCAACACGGCCGCCTGCGCCTCCAGCAACAAAGCATCGTCGTCCACCAGCAGCACGCGGTAGGGCAGCGGCGGCCGCCGACCGGTCAACACATCGAGCACGCTGGCCAGCCGCTGCGCATCCAGCGGTTGGGACAGCGTGCGCTTCACGCCCGCGCGAGCGGCGCTGATCTGCGCGGCCAGCTCGCTGACGGGCAACGCGGCCACCACCGGCGGCCACTGCGGCGCCAGCGCTTGGACCAGCGCCAGCGCGGGCGCCACCGCCTCGGGCGTGGGGAGATCCAGGACCACCGCCGACGCCGAGCCGGGCCGTTCGCAGGCCTTGCGCAACGCCGCCAGCTCGGTGAACCGCTGCACGCGGTAGCCCGCATCGGCCAGCGCCGCTTGCAACCCACCGGACAACGGGTCTTCGTCACCGCCTTGCAGCAGGAAGATGTCGAGCTGGCCGTGCGCGATGGGCAAGGCTTGCGCCAGCGACGGCCCAGCCCCTGGTGCCAGCGGCAGGGCCGCCACCCGCTCCAGCTGGCGGAGTGCATCGACCAGCGCATCAGCCAGTGGCGGGCTGCAGACCGCCTGGCCGCGGGCCAGTGGCGCCAGCAGGTGCTCCAGCACCCGGGCCGCGTCCGACACGCCCGGTACACCCAGGGTGCCTGCGGCTCCAGTCAGGCTGTGCACATCGCGGTGCAGCTTCTCCACGTCGCCCGGCTCACACCGGTGGTCGATCAATGACCGCAGCAACGGCTGCAAGGCCGCGACACGGGCCGCCAGCTGGTCGGTGAAGCGCTGGCGCAAGTCGGACAGCAACTGCGCCATCTCGCGCTCGCCGGTTCGTTCACTCATGGCGTCGGCTCCAGATCTGTCGCACCAGCGACGCCAGGGTCATCGGGTCGAAGGGTTTGGCGATCACGTCCAGCGCACCCAGCGACTTGTAGTGCGCCACTTCTTGCGGCTGCACCTTCGCGGTCATGAAGGCCACCGGCACGGTGTCCAGGCCAGGCAGGCTGCGCAAAGCGGCCAGCGTTCCCGGGCCGTCCATGCCGGGCATCATCACGTCGAGCAGGATCATGTCGGGGGCAAACGCGCGTGCCTCGCGCACCGCCTGTTCGCCCGAGGAGCACACCTGCACCTGGAAGCCACCCACGAGCTCCAGCGCCATGCGCGCAATCGCCTGGATGTCGGGTTCGTCCTCCACGCAGAGGATGCGTTGCAAGCTGTTCATAGGGTGTTGCGGGAATCGCTGAAAGCCGGGCCGTTGATGGCGTCCAGCAGCTCTTGGGGAGAAACCTGACCTTTCCTCAGCACGGCATCCACCCGGTGGCTGTCGAGCTCGGACATTTCGGCGCCGGTCAGCACCACGACACGGGTTCCGGGTTGCCGGGCGTGCAGATCGGGCAGCAGGTCCCAGCCCGACTCGTTGGGCAGGGTGAGGTCCAGGATCACCACATCAAAGCGCTCCAGAGCCACGCGGGTACGCGCCTCGCGCAAAGTGGTGGCCAGCTCGAAGTCGAACCGGTCGCCCGCCATGGCACGAACCACCCGGTGCAGCCCCGTGTCGTCTTCCACATGCAGCACGCGCGGGTGGGCATGGTCGGTGGGGGCCAGCAGGCGGCTCAGGCTCGCCAGCAAGCCGGGCTGATCGATCGGCTTGGCGATGAACTCGACACCCGCCACGCGTTCTGTCAGCGCCGCCCGTACCTCCTCCATGCGGGCAGAGATGACGAGCACGGGCAGCCCAGCGGTGGCCGGGTCTGCGCGCAGACGTTCGATCAACGCCTGCCCCGTCATGTCGGGCAGTTGCAAATCAAGGGTCATGGCGGCGTAGCCGCCCTGCGCCAGACGGCTCAGTGCCTCTGCGCCGCTGGTGGCACAGTCGACCGCATAGCCGGCGCGGGCGAGCATCTGGGCGAGCATGCGCGCCATGTCGACATCGTCGTCCACCGCCAGGATGCGCGGACGGAAACCCGATGCGGTCGCATCCGGCCAGGCTGGCAGCGTGGCCGAGCAACGGGGCAGTTCGACGAAGAAGCAGGTGCCTTGCCCCTCCACCGACTCGAAGCCGATGCGTCCGCCCAGCCGTTCGACCAGCTCCTTCGAAATGGCCAGACCCAGACCGGTACCGCCCTTCTGCCTCGCATCGCTGCCATCGGCCTGCGAGAACTTCTGGAATATGCGATCTCGGAAAGCCATCGGAATGCCGGGTCCGTGGTCCCGGATTTCTACGCGCACCCGGCCTTCGCAGGCGATCACGTCCAGCAGAACCGCCGCCCCGGGCGGGGAAAACTTGGCGGCATTGGACAGCAGGTTCGACAGCACCTGCTGCAGCCTCTGCGGATCCACCTCCACCACCGCGTCGTCCACCCGCTGGCGCAGCTCGAAGCGCACGCCGTATTGCTCGGCGTACGACACATTGGCTTCGATCGCCTGCTCCACCAGAGACATGACCGGGAGGACCTTGAGCTCGAAGTGCAGCTTGCCCGCCATCAGCTTTTCCATGTCCAGCAGGTCGTTGATCAGGTGACCGAGGCGCTGACCGTTCTTGTGGGCGATGCCGACCATGTTGCGCACCGCGCCCGGCAGCTCGCCCAGGGCGCCGCCCGACATCAGGCCCAGCGCACCGTTGATCGCGGTCAGCGGTGTGCGCAGTTCGTGGCTCACGGTGGAAATGAACTCGGACTTCATGCGGTCGGCGCGACGGGCATCGTCCAGTGCGCTGGCCAGCTCCGTGTTGCGCGCGCTCAGCGCCTCCTCATGGGCTTGCAGCCGGCCCCCCAGCCTGCGCACCGCCAGGCACTGCAGCAGGAACAGCACCGCCAGCACGGCAAACAGGACCACCAGGATTTTCCCAAGGAAGCGATCGGCCAGCGCCTTGACGCGGGAGACGTTCTGGTAGACCTCGAACACCCCGACGATGTCCTGGCCGTCCTTGATCGGCACATAGCTGTGGAAGATGTCGACATGCATAAGTTGTGCATGCATGGCGTCGAACTCACCCCGGTGCGTCAGGCCACTGGAGACTTCACCGGCCAGTGCCGCCACAACCCCCGGGTTCGACGCCTTCAGCTCGCCGATCTGGCGCGGGTCGGTGGAGAACACGCACAGACCCTGCCGGTTGTAAACCTTGACCTTGACGATCTCCGAACCTGTCATGGTCTTCGCCAGCTTGTCGCGCAATGACAGGAAATCCTCCATCGCCATGGACGCAGCCTGGGAACCGGTGTCATCGACTTTCAGCATGCCGGAAAAGTCGGCCCACAGGGTGTTTCGGAGCACGCGGGCGGTGTCTTCGTTGAGACTGGTCGCCAGCTGCGACAGGTTCGAGTGCACCACCTGTTTGGCCAGCAGGCCCAGGCCTGCGCCTGCGAGCAGGATCAGCAGCAACAAGAAGCTCAGGAAATTCCGGCTCCACAGTGTGGTGCTGTTCATGCCTGTCGCTCCTGTCCCGTGTCGGTCTGTTGGACAGGCAGCCGGACATAGAAGCGGGCGCCCTCGCCTTCGACCGATTCGAAACCGATGTGCCCGCCCATGCGCTCGATGAGTTCGCGCGAAATCGCCAGCCCCAGGCCAGTGCCGCCCTTCTTGCGGGTGTCCGACGCATCGGCCTGTGAAAACTTCTGGAAGATGCGCGGCTGGAAGCTCGCAGGTATCCCTTGCCCATGGTCGATCACATCCACCTGCACCATGTCTTCCAGCAGCGACACGTCCACCTCGACCGTTGCGCCCTCGTCCGAGAACTTGGCCGCGTTGGACAACAGGTTGGCCATCACCTGCTGCAGCCGCTGAGCGTCGACCTCGACCTGCACGGCATCGACCCGTCGGCCCAGCCGATAGCGGACCTTGAACTGTTCGGCGTACGACTGGTTGTCGACCAGGGCCTGCTCGATCAGGGGCATGAGGGGCTGGACGCTGTTGTCGAAATGCAGCTTGCCCGCCAGCAGCTTTTCCATGTCCAGCAGGTCGTTGATCAGGAACGACAGACGGCGGCTGTTCTTTTGTGCGATGTTCACCATCTCCTGGGCCTTCAGCGGAAGCTCTCCCGCCGCACCACCCGCGATCAGACCCAGCGCGCCGCTGATGGCGGTGAGCGGCGTGCGCAGCTCGTGGCTGACGGTGGCAATGAACTCGGACTTGATCCGGCTCGCGCGCTCGGCCTCGTCGCGGGCCAGCTTCATGTCCACCGTGCGCTGACGCAGCGACACCCGCTCGATCAGCAGCGCCTCGTCCCGGGCCTGAATCTCCGACAGCATGTGGTTGAAGTCGTCCACCAGCAGGCCCACCTCGTCGTTGTGTGCCTTCACCGCCCGCAGCGTGTAGTCCTGGTCGCGCGAGACCCGCGTGCTCACCTGCGCCAGGCTCAGAATGGGACCGGTGACGATGCGCCGAAGCCGCATGCCCAGATACACCGACAACGCGGCCATCAGCAAGGCCAGCAAAGCCATCAGCGCCTGGCTGCGGATCAGGTCGAGCCAGATGTGCAGCAGGTGGGCGGTCAGCTCGACACGGCCCACCGGCTGCCCCTCTTCGGTGATCACATAGGACACGCTCAGACTGGCGGGGAACAGGCTGTAGATCAGCCGCTCTTCGACCGATCCCTCATGGCTGTCATCGTTGGTGAAGTCGGCGCTGGCAAACAGCGAACCCTTCCCGTCGAGCAGGTGCACATGGTCGATTGCTTCAGCGGAGCGCAGCGCTGCCAGGGTGCTGCTCGCGCTGGCACGGTCGCCAAAGGCCAGCGCCGCCCGGCTGTTGTCGCCCACCACCTGGGCCAGCACCCGCAGCTGTTCCTCGGTTTCGTGATACCGCTGGATGGCACTGCCCACGCTGAACACCAGCGCGATCAGCACCACCGCCGCCAGCGTGTTGAGCGCCAGCATGAGGCCGAGCTTGTGCACGATGGACAGGTCGCGCCAGTTGGGCGCCCACCGCCAGCGGGTCGAAGACCGGGGAGCCAGGCGCGCCATGGTCAGAACTTCCAGAGCGCCTGCAGCAGCCAGCTGCGCCGAATCGTGCTGGCCTGCAAGTCGTCGGCCCGGAACTCGGCATGGCTGCGCTGGAGGAGGTTGCGCCCGGTGAGAGACAGCTTCAGCGCAGGATGCACTCGCCAGCCCAGGCGCAGGTCCAGCCGGGTGTGGGCTGGAATGTTCAGGTCCGGCAATCGGGCGTTACGGTACAGGTGGGCATCGGCCTCCAGGTTCTGGCCCAGGTCGTGCTGCACATGCAGCTGCGCCATGCGCGACGGCGATGCGCCAGGGGCACCGAACGCACTGTTGGAAGGATCGGGGGTGAGCTTCATGCGCAGGGTGCTCAGGCTGCCGCTCAGGCGCCAGCGCGGGTGCACCTGCCAGACACTGGACAGTTCGACGCCATGGGTGCGCCCGCTGAGGCCGTTCGCAAAGCCATAGGTCGCAGAACTGGGCATGCCCGGAACCACCCTCAGGCCTTCCGCTGTGACCAGCTTTTCATACTGGTTGTGGAAAACGGTCAGGTCGACGCTGAGGTGCCGACCGAACAGGCCACGGTAGCCCAGCTCGCGGGCGACCAGCTCCTGCGAGACCAGGCCCGGATGGCCCCGCAGCCCAACCACCATCGGAAACGGCGACCCGGGAATGTTGAACGGCGATCCTGGCGGCTCCACCCGGTAGTTGATCTGGCTGTCGAGCGTGGAGCGCGACGGCGTTTCCACCGCTCGCGAGACCGCTGCCCAGACGGTGTCGGTGGGTGAGGCCCGCCAGTGCAGGCGGGCGCTGGGCTGGGTCTCCAGCCCGGTGGTTTCGTTGTGCTCGAATTTGCTGCCGAGCGTCAGCCGCAGCGTGTCGCTCAGGGTCATCTCGTCTTGCACGAAGGCGTTGAACACCTGGCTGCTGGCCTTGGGCGGATCGAACAGCACCGTGAAACTGCCACGGGTCTTGTCGCTGCCAGGTCAGTTCGTGGACGGGGTTCAGGCGCAGGCGCTGTTGCAGCTCCAGGTCCAGGGTGTTCACGTTCAGGTCCAGCGCATCGGAGCGGCCTTCCACCCGGTCCACATAGGCCTGCAGCTGCCAGTGGTGGTCGAGGTTGACCTCGCGCTCCCAGCGCACCAGCAGGTTGACGCCGGACTGGGCCTGTGTGTCGGGAGCAAAGTTCACACCCGGCGTGGCGAGCGAAGTCGACAGCTCCTTGACTTCGGCGTCCACCGTCTGCACGTCACCTTGCAATGTGAGGCGGTCGCCAGCGCGCGGCTTCAGATCGATGCGAAACCCGGCGCGCTGCTGCGTCAGCGCGTCGTGACCGGGCGTGCCATCGGTGCTCTGCAGCGCATCGTGCTGGCGCAGCTTGGCAAAGGCACGGAAATGGCCGTCTTCGCCGAGCGGTCCTCCGTGGCGCAGGGACAGGCCCGACTCATCGGCGCTGGCCTGCGCGCTGACCAGGGTGCCCTGGGTGTCGCGCGCGGCGCGGGTGATGCCGCGAATGACTTCGATGCGCTCGATGTCGGTCAGCACCAGGTCCTGCAGCTCCCAGAAGGTGCCGTTGAACAGCGGTGAAAACAAGGTGCGGCCGTCCTGCAGCACCAGCAGCTTGCCGGCGTAGCGGCTGGCAAAGCCCCGGATGGTGATGGCATAGCGGCTGGCGTCGATGCGCGAGACCTGCACACCCGGCACCAGGCGCAGCAACTCGGGCAGGCTGCTGGCGCCGGAGCGGCGGATGTCGTCCCGGTTGATCACATGCATCGCGGTGGCGGTGTCGACCAGGGCTTGCGGCTTCTTGGAGGCTGAGCTGATCTCGATGGACATCAGTTCTTCGAGCGACAGCCGGGTTGGATCCAGCGGGTCGTCCGCCCAAGCCGCGCTGGTTGCCACCAGCGCCAGCGCCACACCCAGGGGCCACTGCGGTGCACACCAGCGCGTCATTGCAGCACCCTTCCCGCCAGCTTGAGCATCTGGCTGTTGAGCACCAGACCGGCCGCCTGCGCGCTGCTGAGGTTGACGTCAAAACGGACGCGATTCGATTCGACCCGCAGA
>JALOSH010000085.1 GCA_025458545.1 Hydrogenophaga sp. | reverse complement strand
AGCTGCTGCGCCAGGAGTGTTTCGAGCAGCTGGTCGATCCGCAACGATCGATTCCCGCGGCATCGATCCCGATCCACGGCATCCAGCCCGAGATGGTGCAGGGGCAACCCACCATCGCCCAGGTGCTGCCGGCCTTTCATGCGTTTGCACAAGACACCGTGCTGGTGGCCCACAACGCAGCGTTCGACATGCGCTTTCTGCAGTTGAAGGAACAACCGACCGGCATTGTGTTCGACCACCCGGTGCTCGACACCCTGCTGCTGTCGGCGGTGGTGCACCCGAACCAGGACTCACACCGGCTCGAAGCGGTGGCCGAGCGGTTCAACGTCACCATCATCGGCCGCCACACCGCCCTGGGCGACGCCATGGTCACGGCCGAGGTGTTCATGAAACTGATCCCGCTGCTGGCGGAAAAGGGCATCCACACGCTGGGCGAAGCCCGAGAGGCGGCGCAGAAAACCTACTACGCCCGAATCAGGTATTGACCCCCCCGCGCCGCGCCCGGAGGGCGCGTCACCCCCCAGGGGGCTATGCGAGTGGCCCGGCAAAGCCGGTTCCACCGCATCCTCGGTTGAAGTCACATCGCGCCGGAGGGGGAGTTGCGCCCAGGGCACCGCGGAACCGGCTTTGCCGGGCCGCCAGTGCCGCCCCCTTTAGGGGGTCGCGCGAAGCGCGGCGGGGGTGGGCCAATTTCCGCGGCGCGGGGGGATCAAATCTTGTAGCGTTGCGCCAGCACGCTCTGCAGCGACTGCACCACGGTGAACGCGTCCTTGAGCTGGGTGCGTTCGAAGTTGGAGATCTCGGCCGGGTCGAGGTGGTGGTCGGGCTTTTCGCCTTTGGCCATCTGGCGGGCCTGGTGCCGGATGCGCATCGCGGCCATGAACTCGAGGGCGTCGCGCAGATCGCGCGCACTTTGTTCGCTGATGGCGCTGCCGGCGGCGGCGCTCACCAGCCGGTCGTGCGTGTTCACCGCGCTGTGGCCGCCCGCCAGGGCATACACCCGCGCCAGGTCCACGATCGGCACCACACCGGTGTGCTTGAGATCGATCTTGCCCCTGTGCTCGCCGCTTCGGATGGTGGAGATGCCCTTGAACATGCCCAGTGGTGGCTGGTGCTGCAAGGCGTTGCCCACCATGAAGGCCAGGAAGATGCTGTTGCCCCGGGTGCGCTGGAGCACGTCCTGGCGCAGGTCGTCCAGCAGGGCCGTTGTGCCGTGGATGGCGCGCAGATCGAAGAACACACAGGTCAGCATCAGCGACTTGGGATCGGGCTGGCTGGTCCAGCGCGCGAAATAGTCCGCCCACTGGCGGCGCGGCTGGCGCCAGGTGTCGGTCATGGCCATCATCTCGCCCGGGCAATAGATGTAGCCGCAGGCATCCAGACCGTCGCAAACGAAAGTGGCCAGCGCCTTGAAGTAGGCGCCGTGCAGGGTCTCGTCGTAGGCGTCGTCCAGCACCATGCAGTTGTCCTGGTCGGACTTGGCGGTCTGCTCGCTGCGCGCCTGCGAGCCGGCGGCCACCCACACGTAGTCCACCGGCGCCGGACCGAGTTTCGCCTCGCCCAGCTGCAGCAGCCGGGTGGTGATGGCGTCGGTGATGGCGGTGATGATGTGGCCGGTGCTGTAGGCCGATGCATCGGCACCGGCCAGGCTTTGCTGCAGGCGTTTGATCTTGCCGGCCGCGGCCTGCAGGCCCTCGACCGTGGTCTGCTTGTAAATGTCTCCCGCCAGATAGACCGCCGATGTGCTGTGCTGCTCGGTCAGGTCGGTGGCGGTGATCATGCCGACGATGCGCTGCCCGTCGAGCACCGGCACATGGTGGATGTTGTGGCGGGCCATGAGCAGCAGGGCATCGAACGCCGGGTTCTGCACGTCGATGCTCAGGGGCGCCAGCGTGGCGATGTCGGCCACCGGGCGGGCCGGGTCCAGTCCGGTCGCCAGCACCCGGTTGCGCAGGTCGCGGTCGGTGACCACACCAAACAGGTGGTCCTGCTCGACGATCAGCACCGACGACACGCGCTGCGTGCTCATCAGCTGGGCGGCGTCGCGGATGCTGGTGTTCGGCGACAGGGTGATCGGCTCGCGCTTGATGAGGTTGCGCACCGGGGTCGTCATCAGGTTCAGCGCCGGGTCTGAAGCCTTGGCCGCGGCGTTCGCGCGCGGTCTTTGCGCTGCACGGACCCCATGGCCGGGCAGCAGGTAGTTGAGTGCCGGTAGCCCGTCGCGCAGGGTCTCCAGGCTGGCTGCATCGATGCTCGCCACCGTGCAGGCGCCAACCGCCAGAGCCGCGCTCACGCCCAGATCTGAACCGGCCTGCAGGCCAAACAGCTCGTCCACCTGCAATGCAACGATCTCGTGGTGTTGGGCATCGCGCAGACTCACCGTGCCGGACAGGACCCAGTGCAGCTGTTCGTGCAGGCTGTCGTCGGCGAGGAAGTCTTCACCAGCACCGACATCGTGCACCTTCAACTGGCCCAGCAAGGCGTGGCGGTCTGGTTCGGACAACAGGCCAAAAACCCGGTGCCGCTGGAGGCGTTCGGGGAGTGTGCTGTGGCCAGTTTCGGCGTGCTGTGGCATGGGCGGCATTTCCTCTGTCGGGTGTGATTTGATGCTACACCGCACAGGCGCCACACGCCGGGTAAACCCGCTCGGGGTATGACCTGAGTCAGTGTTTGCCAAGATGCAGCGGAGAACTTGTTAAGCTGCCGCTACAAAAACCTGTGCAAACCCGCGAGAGACGATCTGTGGCCCTGTCCGCGTTCTTGAAACCCTCTGGCCGTGGCCCAGCGGTTGATCGCGTTGGTGGCGCACCGGGCCGCTTCGGTGCCAAACGATGTGCTGCACAAACCCCCTGGCGCCGAACAGCCGCCAACAGCTGCACTGGCGCAGAGCTGCGAACCCCCGAGGCCTGATGCGATGAGCGGAACCTCCGATCCACGCGAGAACCGCCCGACCAGCAACCGGTCCTTCAAGCAGCAGCTGAACCGGGTCTACAGCTGGTATGCGGGCTGCTTCCTCGTGTTTGTGCTGGCGCTGGCCGTGCTGGAACAGCTCGGCGTTTCACGCCAGGCGATCGGTTTCATCTTTCTGCTCGCCACCATCGGGCTGTATGCGGTGATCGGCATCATGAGCCGCACCACCGATGCCACCGAGTACTACGTGGCCGGTCGGCGCGTGCCCGCGGTTTACAACGGCATGGCCACCGGGGCCGACTGGATGTCGGCCGCCTCCTTCATCGGCCTGGCCGGCACGATCTACCTCAGCGGCTACAACGGTCTGGCCTTCATCATGGGCTGGACCGGTGGCTACTGCCTGGTGGCCTTGCTGCTGGCACCTTACCTGCGCAAGTTCGGGCAGTTCACCATCCCCGACTTTCTGGGTGAACGCTACGGCGGCCACTTGCCGCGCCTGCTGGGGATTGGTGCGGCCATTCTGTGCTCCTTCACCTATGTGGTGGCGCAGATCTACGGCGTGGGCCTGATCACCTCGCACCTCACCGGTGTGGCTTTCGAACTGGGCGTGTTCCTCGGGCTGGGCGGCATTCTGATCTGCTCGTTCCTGGGTGGCATGCGCGCGGTCACCTGGACCCAGGTCGCGCAGTACATCATCCTGATCGTGGCCTACCTGCTGCCGGTGGTGTGGTTGTCGGTCAAGCAGACCGGTTCGCCATTGCCCCAGCTGATCTATGGCTTTCAGTTGGAAAAAGTGAGCGCCAAAGAGAAGCTGCTCACCAACGACCCGAAGGAACTGGAGGTACGAGAACTCTACCGCCAGCTGGAGCAGGCCCTGGCGGCCCGGCTGGTAGACCCGGCCGCTGCGTTGCGGGCGGACAAGGCCGGCGCCGAAGCCCACCTGGCCGCCCTGCGCGAGGCCAACGCGCCGTCGGAAGCCATCGTCGCCGCCGAAAAAAGCCTCTCGGCTTTGCCGCGTGACAGCGCTTCTGCCCGCGAAACCTGGAGCCAGGCCCGTGCGGCGGCGGAGACCAAATCCCAGCCACTCAATGGCATGGCGCCCCACGCCCAGCAGTACGCGGGCGACCCGCAGGGCGATGCTGAAGCCCGTCAGGCCTACGAAGCCTCGCGGCGCAACTTCATGGCGCTGGTGTTCTGCCTGATGGTGGGCACCGCGGCCTTGCCCCACATCCTGATGCGTTACTACACCACGCCCTCGGTGCGTGAGGCCCGGGAGTCGGTGACTTGGTCGCTGCTGTTCATTTTCCTGCTCTACGTCACGGCACCGGCGCTGGCCGTGCTGGTGAAGTACGAGGTGTTCAACGTGGTGGTGGGCACGCCGCTGGATCAGCTGCCGTCCTGGGTTGCGTCGTGGCACAAGGTCGATCCCGGCCTGATGTCCATCACCGACATCAACAGCGACGGCATCTTGCAGCTCAACGAGATGACCATCGGCGGCGACATCGTGGTGCTGGCCACGCCCGAGATCGGCGGGCTGCCCTACGTGGTGTCCGGCCTGGTCGCTGCGGGAGGCCTGGCGGCGGCGCTGTCCACCGCAGACGGCCTTTTGCTCACCATCGCCAATGCACTCTCGCACGATCTGTACTACAAGATGATCGATCCCAACGCCTCCACCGCGCGCCGGGTCACCATCTCCAAGGTCTTGCTGCTGGTGGTCGCGCTGGCGGCAGCCTACGTCGCGGCGCAAAAGCCGGCCGACATCCTGTTCCTGGTGTCGGCGGCCTTTTCTTTCGCCGCATCGGCGTTCTTCCCGGCCCTGGTGCTGGGCATCTTCTGGAAGCGGGCCAACGGTCTGGGGGCTGCGCTGGGCATGATCGCTGGCCTGGGCGTCACCTTCTACTACATGCTCACCACCCAAGCCTGGTTGCGTGAGGTCTTCGGCATCACCAGCCCGGTCCGGCTCTGGTGGGACATCACGCCGATCTCTGCCGGTGTGTTTGGTGTACCGGTGGGCTTCGCCGTGATCATCCTGGTCAGTCTGCTGACCCGGCCGCCCAGCCGCCAGGAGCAGGATCTGGCAGAAAATGTGCGATACCCCCGCCTTCAAGGCCCTTGACCACCACTCCCTGCGCCTGTTTGGCAGAGCGGCCGAAACTTGTTAGAATCGCGGGCTTGCCTTGCTGCACCCCAATACGACGCTGGGGGCGGCTGTTCATCAGAAACCGGGGCCGTCTCAGGCCCGGTGTCATCCAAAAGGAGAGTCTATGCGTCATTACGAAATCGTTTTGCTGATCCATCCGGACCAAAGCGAACAGGTTCCGGCCATGCTGGAGCGTTACAAGGGCATGATCACCGCCGGTGGCGGCAAGATCCACCGCGTGGAAGACTGGGGCCGTCGTCAGATGGCTTACCAGATCAACAAGCTGTCCAAGGCCCACTACCTGTGCGTCAACATCGAAGCTGATCAGGCTGTGATGGCCGAACTGGAGCACGCCTTCAAGTTCAACGATGCCGTGCTGCGCCACCTGACCGTGCAGAAGAAGAAAGCCGAAACCGGTCCTTCGAGCATGATGAAGTCGGTCGAGCGCGAAGAAGCCCGCAAGCTGGCCGCGCCCGAGCAGCGTGAGCACCGCGAGCCGCGCGAGCCCCGCGAACCCCGTGAGCAACGCGCCGAAGCCTGATCCGGAGCGTGACACCGTCAGCAGGTAACCGTTTCCATGTGTCAGCCGTGGTGGTGCAGGCGCAGAGTCTGCGCTACACACCGGCAGGCATCCCGGCTGTGAACCTCGTGCTTGAGCACGAATCCACCGTCACCGAAATGGACACCCCGAGACAGGTGAAACTGCAACTGAGGGCTGTGGCCTTTGGTGCCCAAGCCGAAGCGCTTTCCCGACAGGGACTCGATTCGGTTTGTGAGTTTCACGGTTTCCTGGCGAATGCACGCAACGGCAAAGGCGTTCTGTTCCATATCCAAGATTTCAGCAAAACATAGGAAAGGCCCACCATGGCTTCCCCCAAACGTTTCAACAAAGACAAGCGCCCCAAGCGCAACACCCAGTCGCTGCTCTTCAAGCGCAAGCGTTTCTGCCGCTTCACCGTGGCCAACGTCGAAGAGGTGGACTACAAGGACGTCGATGTCCTGCGTGACTTCATCGCCGAAAACGGCAAGATCATCCCCGCCCGCCTGACCGGCACCCGCGCCATTTACCAGCGCCAGGTCACCACCGCCATCAAGCGCGCGCGCTTCCTGGCGATGCTGCCCTACAGCGACCAGCATCGCGTCTGAAAGGGAAACTGACATGCAAATCATTCTTCTCGACAAAGTGGTCAACCTCGGCGCCCTGGGCGACGTGGTCAAGGTCAAGGACGGCTATGCCCGCAACTTCCTGATCCCTTCGGGCCGTGCCCGCCGCGCCACCCAAACCGCGATTGCCGAATTCGAAGCCCGCCGGGCCGAACTCGAAAAAGTCGCCGCTGCCAAGCTGGCCGAAGCCCAGGCCCTGGGTGAAAAGCTGTCTGCCGTGGCGCTCAAGCTGTCGCAGAAAGCCGGCGTCGACGGCCGCCTGTTCGGCTCCGTGACCAACCACGACGTGTCCGAAGAGCTGAACAAGCAAGGCTTCAAGGTCGCCAAGGCTCAAGTGCGCATGCCCAACGGTCCGCTGAAAAACGTGGGCGACTACACAGTGACCGTGAACCTGCACACCGACGTGAACGTGGACGTGGCCGTTTCGGTCCTGGGCGAGACCGCCTGATCCTGCGTCCAGCTCCCCAGGGAGCTGCCAAACCGCCGCTTTCGGGTCGGCGGTTTTTTTTCGCCCGTCGCGCTCGCTCCTACCGCTGGACGCATGCAATTTCCCCCGGCTGTACACCCCTTGTCCACAGGTTTGTCCCATGACATGGAGGGGAGCGGGGGGTACCATACCCTCTCATTCAGGAGCGCTATGTCCGCCGTCTTTTCCAGTCCCCTTTCTTCCTTCGACACCGCCTTGGACGAGGCAGGATTCGGGTCCGACCGCCAGCTGGCCCAGCTGCGTGTGCCGCCCCATTCCATCGAAGCGGAGTCCAGCGTGCTGGGCGGCCTTTTGCTGGACAACCACGCCTGGGACCGGGTGGCCGATCTGGTCAACGACTCGGATTTTTACCGCTACGAACACCGGCTGACCTACTCCGCCATCGCGAGCCTGGTCAATGCCAGCAAGCCGGCAGATGTGGTGACGGTGTTCGAGCACCTCCAAAACCTAGGCAATGCAGACGAGGCGGGTGGACTGGCCTACCTGAATTCGCTGGCGCAGTACGTGCCCAGTGCGGCCAACATCCGCCGCTACGCCGAAATCGTGCGCGAGCGCGCCATTCTGAGAAAACTGGTGGCCGCCAGCGACGAGATCGCCACCGCCGCCTTCAACCCGCAGGGCAAACAGGTCGCCAAAATCCTCGACGAAGCCGAGCAGAAAATCTTCAAGATCGGAGAAGAAGGCTCCCGCATGAAGGAAGGCTTCCAGGGTATGGACACCCTGGTGGTCGAGCTGCTCGACCGCGTGCAGGAGATGGCCGACAACCCGATGGATGTGACCGGCGTGCCCACGGGGTTCATCGACCTGGACCGCATGACCTCCGGTTTACAAGCCGGCGACTTGGTGGTGCTGGCGGCGCGCCCTTCCATGGGCAAAACGGCGTTCGCCATCAACATCGCCGAGCATGTGGCGCTGAACGAGGGCCTGCCGGTGGCGGTGTTCTCCATGGAAATGGGTGCTTCTCAACTGGCGGTGCGCATCGTCGGCTCCATTGGTCGCATCAACCAAGGGCACCTGCGCACCGGCAAGCTGACCGACGACGAATGGCCGCGGCTGACCGAGGCCATCGAGAAGCTGCGCAATGTGTCGCTGCACATTGACGAAACGCCCGGCCTGACGCCAAGCGAATTGCGCGCCAATGCCCGGCGCCTGGCCCGGCAGTGCGGCAAGCTGGGCCTGATCGTGGTGGATTACCTGCAGCTCATGAGCGGTTCCAGCAGTGACGGCGGCGACAACCGCGC
>JALOSH010000084.1 GCA_025458545.1 Hydrogenophaga sp. | reverse complement strand
CCGGAAATGGTGGTCGGTGCCCGCCACTTCCTTGAGGAACTTGACCGGGTCCACGATTCTGAAATCGTAGGTGCCGAAGGCGCGCACCCGCACCACGCCAAAGTCGGCGTCGCGCATCATCACCGGGTTGGACGTGCCCCATTTGTTGCCCGCAAAGACGCGGGTGACGAGGTAATAGACATCGGCCTTGAACGGCGTCTGGAACTTGTATTTCCAGCCCAGCAGATCGCCCAGAATGGGAATGTTTTCCGTCTTGAGCGTGTGGCGCCCCGGGCCCAGCGTGTCGGCAAACTGCCCCACATAGACGAACTGCGCGACCTGGCTTTCGCGCACGATCAACTGGGCTTCGTTCTTGATCTGCTTGTCGTCGTCGGGGAAGCGATAGCTCAGGGTGTCGCGCGAGTCGTCCACCCATTCAATGACGTCGATGAACTGGCGGTTCAGGAAATCCATGATGGCCATGTGTGCCTCCGTGGGTTGGAAAAAATCGCCGATCAGGCGTGGCGGTCGATCGCGTCGGCCAGCACGTTGACCATGGTGTCGATGTGCGCCTTTTCCACGATGAACGGGGGCGCAAACACCAGGTTGTCGCCCGCGTTCCGCACCAGCACACCGCGGTGGAAACAGTCGAGGAAGATATCGAACGCGCGCTTGCCAGGCAGGCCCGGCACGGGCGCCAGCTCCACCGCCGCCGCCAGACCCAGGCTGCGGATGCTGATCACATTGGGCAGCCCCTTCAGGGCGCTGTGCATCGCGTCGCCCAGCACCGGACCCATCTCGCCCGCGCGGGCAAACAGGTTTTCTTCCCTGAACAGATCGAGCGTGGCGATGGCCGCGGCACAGGCCACCGGGTGGCCCGAGTAGGTGTAGCCGTGGAAGAATTCGATCGCATGATCGGGCGCGCTGCCGTGCGCACCCATCATGGCGTTGTAGATGCGATCGGTGCAGACCACGCCACCCAGCGGAATGACGCCGTTGGTGATGGCCTTGGCGAAGTTCAGCATGTCGGGCTGCACGCCGTAGTAGTCAGAAGCGAACGGTGTGCCCAGACGGCCGAAGCCGGTGATCACCTCGTCAAAGATCAGCAGGATGCCGTGCTTGTCGCAGATCTCGCGCAAGCGTTTCAGGTAACCCTGCGGCGGGATGTACCAGCCCGCGCTGCCGGCGATGGGTTCGACAATCACCGCCGCCACATTGCTCGGATCGTGCAGCGGCAGGATGCGGTTCTCCAGCTCCAGCAAGATGTCTTCGTTCCACACCGGTTGCTGGTTGTGGATGTAGGCGTGGTTGACGGGATCGTGGATGAAACGCAGGTGGTCCACGCGCGGCAGCAGCGAGGTGCCGTACATCTTGCGGTTGGCCGGGATGCCGCCCACGCTCATGCCGCCGAAGTTGACGCCGTGGTATCCGCGCTCGCGGCCAATGAAGAGGTTGCGGTGGCCCTCGCCGCGCGCCCGGTGGTAGGCCAGCGCCACCTTCAAAGACGTGTCGGCCGCCTCACTGCCCGAATTGCAGAACAGCACCTTGTTCAGGTCGCCGGGCGCGAGCTGGGCGATCATCTCGGCGGCGCGGAAGGCCTTGTCGTTGCTCACGCTGAAGGCGGTGGCGTAATCCAGTGTGTCGAGCTGCTTCTTGATGGCTTCGTTGATGGCCTGTCGGTTGTGGCCGGCGCCCACGCACCACAAGCTGGAGATGCCGTCGATCACCTGCTTGCCGTCGTGGGTGGTGAAGTGCATGCCGTCGGCCTTCACAAAGACGCGCGGGTCTTTCTGGAAGCTGCGGTTGGGTGTGAAGGGCAACCACTGGTTGTCCATGCGGAATTCGTTGTAGGCCATGGTGCGGTCTCCTGAAGGGCAATGACGGATTCTGGCACCGGACGACCCCGCCGGGGGCGCCACTGCCCCCACACCGGGCAGGCCCACCCGCGCCGGGCCTGCGACAATCGCCTCCGCCATGCAAAACACCTACGTTCTCACCCTTTCATGCCAGGACCGCCCGGGCATTGTTCACGCCGTTTCGGGTTTTCTGCTGGAACGCGGCGGCAACATCGAAGAAGCCGCCCAGTACAACGACCACGGCACCGGCCTGTTTTTCATGCGGGTGCAGTTCACCTGCAGCCAGCTCACGCAGGACGATCTGCGCACGCACCTGAAGCTGTTCGCGGAGCCCTTCGGCATGCAATGCCAGCTGCATCCGCTGGCCGAGCCGATGAAGACGGTGATCTTCGTGAGCAAGGAAGGCCATTGCCTGAACGACCTGATGTTCCGCTGGAAAAGCGGGCTGCTGCGGCTGGACATCCGCGCCATCGTCAGCAACCACCGCGACTTCTACCAACTGGCCGCCGGGTACAACGTGCCCTTCCACCACATCCCGCTGACCGCCGCCACCAAGGAACAGGCCGAAGCGAAACAGCTGGAGATCATCCGCAGCGAAGGGGCCGAACTGGTGGTGCTGGCCCGCTACATGCAGATCCTGAGCAACGGGCTGTGCCGCGAGCTCTCGGGCAAGGCGATCAACATCCACCACAGCTTTCTGCCCAGCTTCAAGGGTGCGAAACCCTACTACCAGGCCCATGACCGTGGGGTCAAATTGATCGGAGCCACCGCGCACTATGTGACGGCCGACCTGGACGAAGGCCCGATCATTGAACAAGACGTGGCCCGCGTGGACCACACCGACACCGTGGACGATCTGACCGCCCAGGGGCGCGACACCGAAAGCCAGGTGCTGGCGCGCGCGGTCAAGTGGCACAGCGAACACCGGGTGCTGCTGAACGGGCATAAGACCGTGGTCTTCAAGTGAACGCGACCCTTCTGGCGCTGTGCATGAGGTGACCGAATGACGATCCGAATCCCGCCGATCCAGTGTCTTCTGACTTTCGAGGCCCTGGCGCGCCTGCGCAGTGTGACGCAGACCAGCGAGGAGCTGTGCGTCACGCCCAGCGCGGTGAGCCACCGCATCAAGCAGCTGGAGCAGATCCTCGGCACCAAGCTGTTTGGTCGGGCCGATTTTTCCCTTACCACCGAAGGCAGCGAATACCTGGCCCATGTGCGCGAAGGCCTGGCCACGCTGCAAAAGTTTCCCAGCAACACCGCCACCCCCGGGCGGCGCAAGCTGCGTCTGGCGGTCACGCCCACGTTTGCGCGCTCCATCCTGTTGCCGCGTCTGAAGCAGTTCAGCGAGGCCTACCCGGAGATCGACCTCACGCTGCAGGTCAGCATCCCGTTGCTGGACGTGGTGGCCGAAGACGCCGACCTGATGATCCGCTTCGGCACCGGGCGCTACGCCGACGTGGAACACGTCTGCCTGATGAAGGACGAAGTCACCCCGCTGGCGTCGCCTGCGTTTGCGCGGGAGCACGGGCCTTTTGACACCCCGGAAGACCTGGAGGGTGTGCCCCTGCTGCGCAGCCCGCTGGAGCCCTGGCGCACCTGGTTCGCCGCGCACAACCTGGACTGGCCAGAGCCGGTGGACGGCTCGCAGTTCAACGACATCGGTCTCATGTGCGACGGCGCAGCCGCCGGCATGGGTGTGGCGCTGGTGCGGCTCAAGCTGGCCGCACCCTGGCTGGAGCACGGCACGCTGGTGCATCTGTACTCGCGCCGCGTTCCCAGCCCGCACGCCCACTACCTGTGCTGGCGCACCGGGACCATGGACCGCTGGGAATGCGCCGCGTTTGCCGAGTGGCTCAAGAAGAGCCTCAGCTGAGCCCCGATGCTTTCACCTGGAGCGCGTGCCTCGAAGCCAAGGGCTCTCGTGGAACCGGCTTGGCCGGGCCACAGGGGGCGTCCCCCTCCCGCCACAGGCGAGAGAGGGGGACGCCGCGTCAGCGGCGCAGGGGGTGATTCAGTTCACTCAATATTCAGGCGTTGGCCCGCGACAGCCAGCTTCTTGGGCAGTGTCAGCGTCAGCACCCCGTTCTCGTACCTTGCCTTGGCGCGCTCGTTGTCGATGTCGGCCGCCAGCTGGAAGCTGCGGGCCACAGAGCCGTAATAGCGCTCGGTGCGCAGCACCTTTTCGTCCTGGCTCTGGCTGTCTTCCTGCTTGATCTCGGCGCGAAGGGTCACCACGCCACCTTCCACCGTGACGTGAATATCTTCTTTGGCCACGCCAGGCACTTCGGCCACGACGGAGTAGGCCGACGGCGTCTCCTTCACATCGATCTTGATCTGCGAGGGCGACGGCAAAGAGTCGCCGTGCAGGGGCCGAACATAGAAACCGGGCGCGACGTCTTTGAAGAAATCGTCGAACAGGCCGGAACGTGCAATCAGGTGGTTCATGGTGTGTGCTCCTTGGACGGTGAACAGGGTCGCGAGACCCGGCTTGGACAACCGGCGGGCTGCCCATGACCGGTACATAGCGGCACACCCGGGGGCTTTCAAGGCCTTGGCGTTTGATCTGCATCAAGCCCGCTGGCTCACAGGTTCTTGCAAGTTTCTTCAACCCATGGTGCGGCCCGCTGTCCTAAACTGCATGTCATGAACGCACCCATCGCCCCCGTCGAAGTCACCCGCGCCGAGCGCGCCGCCCGCCAGGCCGAGGTGGTGCGCGCACTGCAAACCGTGCTGCCCGTCCACACACTGCTCTCACACTGCTCTGGCAGACGGAAGACACCGTGCCTTACGAATGCGACGGGCTGACCGCCTACCGCGAGCGGCCGCTGGTGGTGGCGCTGCCGGAGAACGAAGCCCAGGTCGCGGCCACGCTCAAGGCCTGCCACGCCATGGGGGTGCCGGTCGTCGCGCGCGGCGCCGGCACCGGCCTGTCGGGCGGTGCCATGCCACACGCCATGGGTGTAACGCTCTCGCTGGCGAAGTTCAACCGCATCCTGTCGATCGACCCGCGCTCGCGCACCGCCGTCGTGCAGGCCGGTGTGCGCAACCTGGCCATCAGCGAAGCCGCCGCCCCGCACGGCCTGTACTACGCGCCCGACCCGAGCAGCCAGATCGCCTGCACCATCGGCGGCAACGTGGCCGAGAACTCGGGCGGCGTGCACTGCCTCAAGTACGGCCTCACGGTGCACAACGTGCTGCAGGTGCGCGGCTTCACCATCGAGGGCGAACCCGTCACCTTCGGCGGCACCGCACTGGACACACCGGGCCTGGACCTGCTGTCGCTGGTGATCGGCAGCGAAGGCATGCTGGCCGTGACCACCGAGGTCACGGTCAAGCTGGTGCCCAAGCCGCAACTGGCGCGCTGCATCATGGCCAGCTTCGACGACATCCAGAAAGCCGGCGATGCGGTGGCTTCGGTGATCGCGGCCGGCATCATCCCGGCCGGTCTGGAGATGATGGACAAGCCCATGACCGCAGCGGTCGAAGACTATGTGCACGCCGGGTACGACCTCAACGCCGCCGCCATTCTGCTGTGCGAGAGCGATGGCACGCCCGAAGAGGTCGAGGAAGAAATCGGTCGTATGAGCGAGGCTTCTGGAGCGGGCGCAAGAACGCCTTCCCGGCCAGCGGCCGCATCAGCCCCGACTACATGTGCATGGACTCGACCATCCCGCGCAAGCGCCTGGCCGACATCCTGATCGCCATCGGCGAGATGGAACAGAAGTACGGCCTGCGCTGCGCCAACGTGTTCCACGCGGGCGACGGCAACCTGCACCCGCTGATCCTGTTCGACGCCAACGACCCCGACCAGCTGCACCGCTGCGAGCAGTTCGGTGCCGACATCCTGGAGACCAGTGTGGCGATGGGCGGCACCGTGACCGGTGAACACGGCGTCGGTGTGGAGAAACTCAACAGCATGTGTGTGCAGTTCAGCGCCGAAGAAAACGCACTGATGTTAGGTGTGAAGCACGCCTTTGATACCAAAGCGCTACTCAACCCGGGCAAGGTCATCCCCACCCTGCAGCGCTGCGCCGAGTACGGCAAGATGCTGGTGCGCGGGGGTCGTCTGTCTTTCCCTGAATTGCCCCGCTTCTAGCTGTCATATCTCACAGCCAGCCGGGCAAGCCCTCGGGTACAGTGCGTCGTATGAGCGCCCTGCACTCCGTGACCCACGGCAGCCCCACCGACGACGTCGATGCGTCGCTGCTGCAGGCTCGCGTGCAAGACCTGGAGCGCGAGTTGCAGGCTTTGCGACAAGAGAACGCTCACCTGCGCCAATTGCACGCACGCCAGCTGACCAGAGCCGACGCCGATCCGGCGCTCACCCTGCCGGTGCCACTGAACCTGTCGCTGCAGGCCACCGGTGTGGACGCACCCGAAGCCCGTCTGCAGTTCGAGGGTCTGCTGTCGGCCTTGGCCAGCGTGTTTCCCATCGGGGTTTTTCGTGTCGACCATGCGGGCTTGCTGACCCACATCGACGAGGCCCTGCAGCGCATCTTCGGCCTGCAAGCGGAAGCCTTCGCCCAGATGGGCTGGCTGCCACTGGTGCATCCGCTCGATCTCGATCGGGTGCAAAGGCACTGGCACGAGAGCGTTTCACGCAGCGATAGCCTGAGTATTGAATTCCGTCTTGTGCGGCCCAGCGGCGAGATCGCACACCTGCTGGTGCGCAATGTGCCGCACCACGATGGCGAAGGCCAGCTGGTCGGCCACTGGGGCTTTGTGCAAGACATCAGCTCGCTGCGGGAAATGCAGGCCGACGCGCGCATGCAGGAAAAGCTCAACCGCCAGATCATCGCCAGCAGCCCGGACTGCACCAAGGTGCTCGATCTGAAAGGGCGGGTGCAGCAGATGACAGCCCAGGGCTGTCGGCTGGTGGAAGTGGACGATTTCGAGCAGGTGCGGGGCAGTGACTGGACCCAGTGGTGGGAAGGTGACAGCGCCGACCAGGCCCGCGCAGCGGTTGAGAGAGCTTGCCGCAGCCAGAGCGCTCGGTTCGTCGCTTTCGGCAACACCTTCAAAGGCACGCCCAAGTGGTGGGACACCTCGGTGACGCCCATTCTGGACACCGACGGCGAGCCGGTGATGCTGCTCGCGGTCTCGCGCGACGTGACCGAGCAGCACAGACAGCAGGATCAGATCCGTCAACTCAACACCCAGCTGGAGAGTCGGGTGCGCGAACGCACCGAGGAACTCGCCCGGGCCAACGCCCGGCTGCGCCAGACACTGGATGAAGCCCAGACCCTGTACAACCAGGCGCCGTGTGGCTACCACTCGGTGGATGCCACCGGGACCTACGTGCTGATCAACCAGACCGAGCTGAACTGGCTGGGCTACACCCGCACCGAGGTGATCGGCAAACAGCACTTCCGGGACCATGTGCTCCCGCCCTACCTGGACCTGATCCGGGACCGGCTGCAGCGCCTGATCCGCGGTGAAAAGCTCGAAGCCGCCGAGCTGGGCATCCGCCGGCGCGATGGCACCAGCTTTGTGGCGCTGCTCAGCAGCACCGCTGTGGTGGATGCGGAAGGGCGCTTTGTGCGCACCAACAACACGCTGACCGACATCACCGAACGCAAGGCCGCCGAGCTGGCACTGAACGCGCAACGCAGCTTTCTGCAAACCATCACCAACAGCGTGCCGGTGCAGCTGGCGTATTTCGATCGATCGCTGGTCTGCCGTTTCGCCAACGCCAGTTATGCCCGCTGGCTGGGCGGCGCGCCCGAGCAGATGGTGGGTCGGCACTTGAGCGACATCGCGCGTGCACAGGACTATGAAGCGGCGCAAGTCCGGCTGGCGGCTGCCCTTCGGGGCGAATCACAGCAGTTCGAGGGAGAGCGCATCTTCCCGGACGGACACCGCTTTTACGCCAGCATCGAATACACCCCGTTCTGGAAAGACGGCCAGGTGCAGGGCCTGTTCATTCAGATGCTCGACATCACCGAGCGCAAAGCCTCGGAAGACCGTGTGCAGCGCGCCAACCAGCAGCTGGAAGAAGCGCTCACTCTGGCCCAGTCCCTCTACAACCAGGCGCCTTGTGGCTACCACTCGGTGGATGAAGCGGGTCTGTATGTCAACATGAACGAGACCGAGTTGCGCTGGCTGGGCTACACCCGCGAAGAGGTGGTGGGCAAGATGCACTACCGCGATTTCATCGCACCGGGCAACAGCGATCTGGTGGAGGAGCGGGTGCAGCGCCTGCGCAGCGATGGTCTGGTCGAGCCGGTCGAATACACGCTGAGGCGGCGCGATGGCTCCGTCATCGACGTGCTGATGTCATCGACCGCGGTGCGCGACGGGCAGGGCCGCTACCTGCGCAGCAACACCACCGTCATGGACATCAGCGCTCGCAAGGCGGCTGAAACGGCGTTGCGGGAGAACCAGCGTTTCCTGCAGACCATCACCGACCACGTGCCGGGCATGATCGCCTACCTGGATGTGATGCTGCGCTTCCGTTTTGCCAACGCCGAACACCGCCGCATCTACGGCCTGGACCCAGCGAACATCATGGGCTTGCATGCCAGCGAATGCGTACCGCCCGAGGTCTGGGCCGACATCGGGCCGCGTTTGAAGGCGGCGCTGGGCGGGCAAACCCAGCATTTCGAAACCTGGCGCCAAACGGTCAGCGGCGAACCGATCTACATCAGTGCAACCTTTCTGCCCGATGTGCACGAAGGACAGGTACAGGGCGTTTTTGCCCAGGTCATCGACATCACGGAGCGCAAACGGATCGAAGAAAGGGTCAGCCAGCTCAACGAAGAACTGGAACTGCGCATTCGCGAGCGCTCGCTGGAGCTGCTGGAGAGCGAGCAGCGCTTCCGCCTCATGGTGGACAACCTGCGCGAGTACTGCATCTTTTTCCTCGACGCCCAGGGCTGCATCACCGACTGGACCGACAGCGCCCAGCGGATGGAGGGCCATTCGCCCACCGAGGCTCTGGGACGGCACTATTCGATGCTGTTCCACGATACCGATCCGGACACCGCATTGGCCAGCGCCAACCAGATGTTGCGCCTGGCGGCCTCGCGCGGCCAGCACGAACTCCACAGCTGGCACCGGCGCAAAGACGGCTCGGAGTACTGGTCGCACTCGCTGCTGATCGCCCTGCGCGACGACAGCGGAACATTGCGGGGCTTTGCCAAGATCAACCGCGACATGACCGATGCCAAGCGGCTCGACGACCTGATGCGCAACATCAACGACGAGTTGGAGAACCGGGTGGCCGAGCGCACCGAACAATTGCTGGCCGCCAACAAAGACCTGGAATCGTTCTCGTACTCGGTCTCCCACGACTTGCGCTCTCCGCTGCGCCACATTTCCAGCTTTGTCAGCCTGCTCGAGGAACACCTGGAGAACCAGACCGATGAGACCGCACAGAAATACCTGAGCACGATCGGCAGTTCGGCGCGGCACATGAGCCAGCTGATCGACGGCCTGCTGGCGTTCTCGCGCCTGGGCCGCTCGGCGGTCAACCTGACGGCGGTGGATTTTGCGATGCTGGTGGAAGCGGTGGTGAGCCAGATCGCACACGACACCGGTGGCCGTGTGGTGGACTGGGTGATCGCGCCCGACCTGCCGGTGGTTCAGGGTGACGCGCTGTTGTTGCGCGAAGTCTGGGCCAACCTGATTGGAAACGCCTTCAAATACAGCCGGCCACGGGAACGCTCCCTGATCGAAATCGGGTGGAGTGTGGACCCGGCCGTGGGTTACACCTTCTATGTGCGCGACAACGGCGTGGGCTTCGACACAAAATACGCCCAGAAGCTGTTTGGTGTGTTCCAGCGCTTGCACCGCGCCACCGAATTTGAAGGCACCGGCATCGGCCTGGCCCTCACGCGACGCATTTTGGAGAGGCATGGTGGTAGCATCTGGGCGGAAAGCCAGCTGGGACACGGGAGCGTGTTTCACTTTTCGCTGCCTTTCGAAGGTTGCAGCCCGAACGATTCCCCACCGGATTCCATTCCCTCCGTCTTGGAACCATGAACAAGCACGCTGACGCCATCCTGCTCGTCGAAGACAATCCCGACGATGCCGAACTCACCCGGCTTGCGCTGGCGCGCCACGGCCTTGATGGGCGTGTGACCCATGTCTCCGACGGGATGCAGGCACTGGACTACCTGTACCGGCGAGATGGCTTTTCCGACCGCACCGGTGGCAATCCGGTGCTGGTGCTGCTCGATCTGAAGATGCCCTTGCTCGACGGCATCGGTGTGCTGCGTGAAATCAAAGGCTCGGACAGCCTGCGCAACATTCCCGTGGTGGTGCTGACCTCCTCCACCGAACCCAGCGATCTGCAAAGGGCCTACGACGCGGGCACCAATGCCTACATCGCCAAACCGACCGAGTTCGCTCAGTTCCTGAGCGCCATGAAGCACGTGTGCGAGTTCTGGATCAACATCAACCAAACCGCGCCCCAAAGCGCTGGTGCCGGTGCGCGCCCTTCGGCTTTCGGCGAACTCAACTGAAGATCCACCGGTCGGCCGCTGGCCGGAGCCAACACCTCCGTTGACATGAAAAAGGCGCTCCTCGGAGCGCCTTTTTCATGACTTGGCGGGACGCCGGAGCCGGGGAGTGATCAGTCGTACAGATCCGAATCGGCCCACTGGGACGATGGTCCGTTGTCTTCGGTCGCCACGGGCACGTTCAGGTTCAGCACAAACACCACTTCGCCGCCGAATCGGCCGACGCCCAGGGTCTTCATCAACTGTTGCTCCTGCTCGGGGCGCTCCATGCGCAAAAAGCAGATCGCCTGCTTGGTGCCTTCGTGCATGGCGGTCAGAATGTCCAGGCGCGTGATGCGTCCAAACTCGCTGCACAGTTGGTGCAGGGCGGATTTGAGGCTGTTCACATCGTTGTGTTGCCTGAGTTCTGCAAGTGCGCTCACGATCAACTCCCAAAAATTGTGCGCCATGACGGCATCACATGGATCCTGGCCAAAGGGGGTGAAGGGCCATTGATGATGCTCATGTTAGTACAGTCGCAACAAAAATTAACATCTTTGTTACAAATTTCCTACCTCTTTTTGGGCATCTGTTCACGAATGAACACAGGCCTCTGAAAGCCTATTTTGTATTCCTGCGGTGTTACAAGCTTTCTGTATGCTTGAGACGCCTCGAACCCACGAAGCTCCGTCACCGCCATGAACGCACCCGACCCCGCCAGCCTGTTGGACGCCACGCCCCCACCGGCCAACCCGGCGCTGCCCGATCTGAACCCGGTGGCCCAACTGGCCCGCCATGCGGCGGGTACCGAGGCGGCGATGCTGGTGGAATGGACCGCGCCTTCGCCTTCGGTGCTGGCGGCCGCTGGCCTGACAACCACACAGGCCCAGCAGGCGCTGGATGTCTGCCTGCAGGCCTTTGAACCGCCCTCGCGGGAAGGCTGTGTCGCCAATGCCGCCGCACACCCCCGGCTGGCGGGCCACCCGCTGTCGGTGGGCTCGGCACCCCTCTGCTTTGTCCAGGCGCTGCCGCTGCCGATCCACCCTGACCAGCCGGCCGCATCCCTGATTGTGCTGGACCCCGCGGCACGAACCGCTGCCATCGAGCCCTCTGAAAACCTTCGGGTCCTGGCCGACTTCGCCGCTGGATTGCTCGGTTTCATCCGGCAGCACCGGCAACTGCTCCAGCAGGGCGAGCACACACTGTCTCAGAGCAGCAACGCGCTGCTGGAGAGCGAGAGCCGCCTGAATCTGACGGAGCAGACGGCCGGCGTGGGGAGCTGGTCACTCGATCCCGCCAGCGGTCAGATGCTGCATTCCGACGAGTTCGCCAGCATCCTGGGCCTGCAGCCGGGTGAATCGGTGGCCAGCGTCGAAGACATGGTGTTGCGCTACAGCCCGGAATGGCGCAACGGCATCCGCCAGCGGCTGGCCCGCTGCGCCCAAACCGGTCTGGCCTTCGATGAAGAGATCCAGGTGCAGGTCGCCGGCACCACACCCAAGTGGGTGCGCACGGTGGGTCGGGCGGTGCGGGGGCCGAACGGACAGGTATTGCGCATACAGGGCGCCATGCAGGACATTTCAGCCCAGAAGCAGGCCCAGCAAGAAACCACCTTGCTGGCCATGCGACTGACCACCACGCTGGCCAGCATCACCGAAGCCTTCGTGACGCTGGACCGGCAATGCTGCTTCACCTACCTGAACCAGGAAAGCGAGCGCCTGCTGCAAAAAACCACCTCCGAACTGCTGGGGCAGGAGGTCTGGCACGACTTTGCCCCGGCACTCGCCCAGCGCCTGCGCGAGCGGTTGACGCGCGCGGTTCAGAGCAACCGGCAAGTCGAACTGGAGGACCACTTCCCCTCGCTGGGCAAATGGCTGGAGGTGCGCGCTTACCCGTTTGCCGAAGGTCTGGCGGTGTACTTTCGCGACGTCACCGAGCGCCGCCGCTCGCAGGAGCAGCTGATGCTGCTGGAAACCAGCGTGGCCCGGCTCAACGACATCGTGGCGATTGCCGAAGCCAGCCAGGACACCCGGGAAGAACCCCGCATCGTTTTTGTCAACGACGCCTTCGAACTGCACACCGGCTACAGCCGCAAAGAGGTGATGGGCCAGACACCGGGCATGCTGCTGGACCTGGACCCCACCAACGCGAAACTGAAGGAATTGGCCACCGGCCTGCAACACCGGCGGCAGGCCCGCACCGAACTCATGGTGCGGCGCAAAAACGGCGCCTGGTTCTGGGTCGAACTGGAGGTGGTGTCGGTCCAGTCCAACGCCGAGGAGGTGTCGCACTGGGTGGCGGTGGGGCGCGACATCACGCAGCGCAAGAACGCCGAGGACATGATCCGTCACCTGGCCTTCTACGACGCCCTGACCGACCTGCCCAACCGGCAGCTGCTGCTGGACCGGCTGCAGCGCGCGCTGGCCGAGAGCGTGCGCACACGCCAGTTCGGTGCGCTGATGTTCATCGACCTCGACAACTTCAAGATCCTGAACGACACGCTGGGCCACCACATGGGCGACCAGTTGCTGCAGAAAGTGGCGCAGCGCCTGACGCAGAGCGTGCGCAAGACCGACACCGTGGCGCGGCTGGGCGGCGACGAGTTCGTGGTGATGGTGGACGACCTGAGCACCGACCGCGAAGCGGCGGCGTACAAGGCACAGGTGCTGGCCGAGAAAGTGCTCCACACCCTGCGCGAACCGTTCCAGCTCAACGGTCACCAGCATTTCGCCACGCCGAGCATCGGTGTCACCTCGTTCTGCAGCGACCAGAGCGACGTGGGCGAGCTGCTCAAGCAGGCCGACCTGGCGATGTACCAGGCCAAGACCCTGGGGCGCAACACGTTGTGTTTCTTCGACCCAACGATGCAGGCTTCGGTGAGCAACAACGCGGCCGTCGGCGCCGACCTGCGCGAAGGGCTGCGGGAGCGGCAGTTCGTGGTGTATTACCAGCCGCAGGTGGACCGCCATGGCGCCATCGCCAGTGTGGAGGCGCTGGTGCGCTGGCAACACCCGCAGCGCGGCCTGATCATGCCGGGCGATTTGGTCCTGGAAACCGCCTGCGCCCAGCTCGCGGTCTGGGAGAACGACCGGGCCACGAACGATCTGAGCATTTCGGTCAACGTGAGCGTGCGCCAGTTCCGTCACCCCGATTTTGTGGACATGGTGATGGAGGCGATCCAGCTCACCCGAATCCGCCCGCACAAGCTCAAGCTGGAGCTCACCGAAAGCCTGCTGGCCGACCGGATGGAAATCACCATGGAGAAGATGGGCCTGCTCAAGGCGCTGGGTGTGACGCTTTCGCTGGACGATTTTGGGGTGGGTTACTCATCGCTGTCGCTGCTCAAGCGCCTGCCGCTGGACCAGCTCAAGATCGACAAGGGCTTTGTGGCCGATGTGCTGACCGACCCGAGCGACGCTGCGATCTCGCGCGCCATCATCGCGCTGGCGCAGAGCCTGGGCTTGCAGGTGGTGGCCGAGGGTGTGGAGACCATCGAGCAACGGGATTTTCTAGCAGCGCAAGGCTGCGGGTATTTCCAGGGCTTCCTGTTCGCCCAGCCTCTGTGCATCGACGAGTTGAACGCCTTGCTGGGCGCGGGTCACTCGCTGTTCGGCGACCTGCGCTCCTGACACGGCCCGCGTGCGGCTGCAAGCGGGTCCACGCTTCTCTCAACCCGCCATCAAACCCACGTTGCCACCCGCGGCGGTGGTGTTGATGGTGAGCGTCTGCTCGGCGCAGAAGCGCAGCAGGTAGTTCGGCCCGCCAGCCTTGGGGCCGGTGCCGCTCAGGCCCTCGCCGCCGAAGGGCTGCACGCCCACCACGGCGCCGATCATGTTGCGGTTGACATAGACATTGCCCACCCGCGCTGCGGCGGCCAGCGCCTGGGCGCGGCTGTCGATGCGGGTCTGGATGCCGAGGGTCAGGCCATAACCCAGCGCGTTGATCTGGTGGATCACGTCCAGCGGCTCGCCGCCCCAGCGCACCACCTGCAGCACCGGGCCGAAGATCTCCTGCGTCACCTCGGCAATCGCGCCAACCTCGAACATCTGCGGCGCGATCAGGTTGGGCATTGCTTGGCTCGCCGCCGCTTCTGGCAGCAGAGCCTTGGCGCTGCCGCGCAGGCGCGCAACGTGGCGCTGGATGTTGTCAAAGGCCTCGGCGTCGATCACCGGGCCGAGGTCGGT
>JALOSH010000083.1 GCA_025458545.1 Hydrogenophaga sp. | reverse complement strand
CGTCGAGTCCGCGCGCCACAAGCTGCTGATGCAGCCCTGGTGGCTGGACTGGACCGCCGGGCTGTTCCCGGTGATTCTCGCGGTGTTCGTGCTGCGCTCGTTCCTGTTCGAGCCCTTCAAGATCCCGTCGGGCTCCATGATTCCCACCTTGCGGGTCGGCGACCTGATCCTGGTGAGCAAGTTCCACTATGGCCTGCGGTTGCCGGTGATCAACACCAAGGTACTGGACAACAACGAGCCCCAGCGCGGCGACGTGATGGTGTTCCGCTACCCGCCCCAGCCGAGCCTGGACTACATCAAGCGTGTGATCGGTGTGCCCGGTGACGAGGTGGCCTACCTCAACAAGCGGCTCACGCTCAACGGCCAGCCGGTGCCGCACGCCGTGCAACCCGACTTTTTCGACAGCGACAGCATGAGCTATGCCAAGTCCTTCCAGGAGAAGCTGGGCGATCGCACCTACAACACCCTGAATGACGAGGACCGTCCGGCCTTTGTGCCCGGCGCGGCGGACTTTGCCTACAAGGACCAGTGCCGATACTCGGTGGAGGGCGTGGTGTGCAAAGTGCCACAGGGTCATTACTTCGTGATGGGCGACAATCGCGACAACTCGCTGGATTCGCGCTACTGGGGCTTCGTGCCCGAGGCGAACATCGTGGGTCGGGCCTTCTTCGTCTGGATGAATTTTGGCGATCTGGGCCGCATCGGTTCTTTTGAGTGAATGCGGTTAACGCTGGAGAAGCAACAATGAAATTGAAAAAACAGCAACAAGGCCTGACCTTTCTGGGGCTTCTGGTGGTCGGTATCCTGCTGGCTTTTGCCGGCGTGGTCTTGGCTCAGGTGGTCCCGACGTTCATCGAGTTCAAGGCGGTCGAAAAAGCGGTGCAGAAGGCGTCCGCCGGCACAACGGTGGCCGAAGTGCGCTCGCTGTTCGACAAGGCCAGCCAGATCGACGACATCAAGTCCATCTCGGGCAAAGATCTGGAGGTTGGCAAAGAGGGTGACCGCGTGGTGGTGTCGTTTGCCTACACCCGCGAGATCCACCTGGTCGGTCCCGCTTTCCTGCTCATGAAGTACGAAGGCAGATCGCAGTGAGCCTGCAATCGGTTCGGGGGCGCTGGCTTGGGCGCAGTGCGGTTTGAGCCCCGAGTTGGTGGCGCTGCAAAAGCGCCTGAACCACGTCTTCGCCAGCCCCAAACTGCTGGAGCGCGCGGTCACGCATCGCAGCTTCACCAGCGATCACAACGAGCGGCTGGAGTTTTTGGGCGATTCGGTGCTCAGCCTGGCGATCTCTGGCCTGCTGTTTGAAAAGCTCAGCCAGTTGCCCGAAGGCGACCTCTCGCGGGTGCGGGCGAATCTCGTCAAGCAAGACACGCTGTTCCAGATCGCCACCGGACTGGGCATTGCGGGCTGCCTGCGGCTGGGCGACGGTGAAAAGCGCTCGGGCGGTCACAAACGCCCGTCCATCCTGGCCGATGCGCTGGAAGCGGTGATCGGCGCGGTGTACCTGGATGCTGGCTTCGAGGTGGCGGCTTCCCTGGTGCGACGGCTCTACAGCGGCGTCGAACTCAACGCCCAGATGAGCGCCATGGGCAAGGACCCCAAGACCGAATTGCAAGAGTGGTTGCAGGCGCGCAAAATGAAATTGCCGCTGTACCGCGTGGTGGCCACGCTGGGCGAGGCCCACAAGCAGACCTTCGATGTGGAGTGCACGGTGCAAGAGACCGGTCGCACCGAGCGCGGTATCGGCGCTTCCCGCCGGGCTGGCGAGCAAGCGGCGGCGGCGGCGATGCTCCAGCACCTCGCACAGGCGGGCGGAGTCGCGCCCGATGGCGGTGCGACTCCTGCTTCAGTCACTTGAGCGATGGCTCCCAACAGTTCCCTCTGATCCGAACCCATGCCGTCTTCGAAGAAATCGCCGCCCGCCGCCCAACCCGACCTGGACGCCATGCTAGCGCGGGCCTTGGGTCAGAACGCTGGCACGGCCGCAGCGACCCAGGGCGAGACACCCGTGGCATCGGAAGTGTCGGTGCCCGAACCGGTGGACCCGAGCCAGCAGCGTTGCGGTTTCGTGGCCATCGTCGGCAAGCCCAATGTGGGCAAGTCCACCTTGCTCAACGCCCTGGTGGGCCAGAAGATCAGCATCACCTCGCGCAAGGCCCAGACCACGCGCCACCGCATCACCGGCTACCGCACGGTGGGTGAGAACCAGTTCGTGTTCGTGGACACGCCGGGCTTTCAGACCCGTCACGGCAACGCGCTGAACCGGGCGCTGAACAAAACCGTGCTGGGCGCGGTGGAAGACGTGGACCTGATCCTGTTCGTGGTCGAAGCCGGGCAGTTCAACCAGGCCGATGTCAAGGTGATGGATCTGTTGCCCACCAGCGTGCCGGTGGTGTTGCTGGCCAACAAGTTCGATCTGGTGCACCGGCGCGGCGATCTGGCGCCCTGGCTGGCCGAGATGCAAAAACGCCGTGCGTTCGCCGAGTTCGTGCCGATGTCGGCCAAGAACACGCGCGATGTCCAGCGCCTGTTTTCGATTTGTGCCAGCTACCTGCCGCTGCAGCCCTGGATGCACGACCCGGAAGAACTCACCGACCGCAGCGAGCGCTTCATGGCCAGCGAGATGGTGCGCGAAAAGCTGTTTCGCCTGACCGGTGACGAGCTGCCTTACACCTCCACCGTGATCATCGACAAGTTCGAGCAGGAAGGCCAGCTCCGGCGCATCGCCGCCACCATCGTGGTGGAGCGTGAAGGCCACAAAGGCATGGTGATCGGTGACAAAGGCGAAAAGCTCAAACGCATCGGCACCGAAGCCCGCCAGGAGCTTGAGAAGCTCTGGGATTGCAAGGTCTTCCTGGAGCTGTGGGTGAAGGTTCGCTCGGGATGGGCCGATGACGATGCACGTGTTCGTTCCTTTGGCTATGAGTAGTGCCCCCCAGCGTCTTCCCGCTGTCGGCGGGAATCCGGGGCTCCACCGCTTCGCGGGTCGCTGCCCCAGGACTGGGGAGGGATCCGGTCCTTGCCGTTTCCGGGGGCTGACCTGCCTTGGGG
Organism: Hydrogenophaga sp.; assembly: GCA_025458545.1. The sequence continues at coordinate 5,017 of JALOSH010000083.1, read as the reverse complement.
CGGCCCGGCGGCAGGGCTGATCCGACAATGGCCACGCGCCGCTTCTCTGAAGAACCCGCGTTCGTCCTGCACCGCTACGACTGGAGCGAGTCCAGCCTGATCCTGGAAGTGTTCACCCGCCACCACGGCCGCATCGCCCTGGTGGCCAAGGGTGTGAAAAAGCCTACTTCGCAATTCCGCCCGGTGCTGCTGCCGCTGCAGCCCCTGCACCTCAGCTGGGGCGGCGACGCCGAGGTGCGCACGCTCAAGGCGGCGCAGTGGCAGGGCGGGCATGTGATGCCCACCGGCGAGGCCTTGCTGTCGGGCGGCTACCTCAACGAGCTGCTGATGCGCTTGCTGGCCCGGGACGACCCGCACGCCAGCCTCTACGACCATTACGCGCTGGCGGTGCAGTTGCTGGCCGAGCGGGCCGACGCCCAGCAACTGATCCTGCGCGCCTTTGAGCTGCTGCTGTTGCGCGACATCGGTCTGCTGCCCGACCTGGCGCAAGAAGGCAGCTCACTGGCCGAACTGGAAGAATGTGCGCTCTATGTGTTGAGCCCTGAGAGCGGTTTGCGTCCCGCGCATGCGGACGAAACCCACGCCTTGCCCGGCGGGCAGTGGCTCGCATTGCAGACGGCGATGGACGGCTCGGACCCGTTCATCGCCACCCTGCGTGCCTGCGCCGGTTGCCAGCAGGCGTTGCAGCCGCAGTTGCGCCATCTGCTGCACTACCATAGCGGCGTGCGGGTGTTCAAGACGCGCCAGCTGATGCTGGACATGCAGGCCATCGGCCGACCGCGCGCAGCGCCCGACTCCGCGAACCCCAACCCCCTGGCACCGTCATGAACCCGGCCCCCACCCCGTTGCACCGCACCGCTCTGTCGGTCAACCTCAACAAAGTCGCTCTGGTGCGCAACACGCGCCACCTGGGCATTCCGTCGGTCACGCGCGCGGCCACGCTGTGCCTGCAGTCTGGCGCGCGTGGCATCACGGTGCACCCGCGCCCCGACGAACGCCACATCCGCCGCCACGATGTGCTGGAGCTGGCCGAGCTGCTGCAAGCCTGGCCCGACCGCGAGTACAACATCGAGGGCAACCCGTTCCACAACCTGATGGCGGTGGCCCGCGAGGTGAAGGCGCGTGGCCTGCCACTGCACCAGCTGACCTTTGTGCCCGACAGCGAAGGCCAGTTCACCAGCGACCATGGCTGGAGTTTTCCGGCCGATGCCGAGCGCCTGCGCCCGCTGATCCAAGAGGCCCACGGCCTCGGCCTTCGCGTGAGCCTGTTCATGGACGCCGAGGCCGACCAGATGGCCGGGGCCCAAGCCGTGGGCGCCGACCGGGTGGAGCTGTACACCGAACCGTACGCCGCCGCCTGGCACACGCCGCAGCGGGCGGCCCAGCTTGAGCGCTTTCGCCTGGCCGGACAGGCGGCACTGGACGTTGGCCTGGGCCTGAACGCCGGCCACGACCTCAACCGCGACAATCTCACCGCTTTCCTGAGCACCGTGCCCAGCGTGAGCGAGGTGTCGATCGGCCATGCGCTGATCGCCGACGCGCTGGAGCTGGGCTATGCCGCCACCATCGCGGCTTACAACCGTTGCATTCAAGACGCCTTCGCCTGACATGATCTTCGGCATCGGCACCGACATTTGCGACGTTCGACGCATCGAGGCGACCCTGCAGCGCCAGGGTGAACGGTTTGCACGCAAGGTGTTGACCGATGCCGAGGTGCTGGTCTGGAAGCAGCGCACGGCCCGCTCGCCCGAACGGGGCTTGCGCTACCTGGCCACGCGCTTTTCAGCCAAGGAGGCGTTCTCCAAAGCCGTGGGTCTGGGCATGCGCCTGCCCATGACCTGGCGGCGCTGTGAAATCGCCAACGAAGCCACCGGCCAGCCGTTGCTGGTGCTGCACGGCGACTTGAAAACCTGGTTTGAAGCCCAGGGCCTGAGCGCCCACGTGAGCCTGACCGACGAGAGCGACTATGCGGCCAGCTTTGTGGTGGTGGAGCGACATGGCATGACCGACCGGACCCGGCTTGTGCCCCCGGTGGCCGAGGCATCCGCAACGCCCGCAGCCGCACCGAGCAAAAACCACCCGACGGCTTCAGCGCCCATTCCGGATGCGCCGACCGGCGCTGCCCCCGGCGGAGGCGTCGAAGCCGAAGCCACCGGGTCGGCCAGCCCGCAGGCGGCGCCGCAGGCTGCCGGGAGCGACCGCTCCATTCTGGGTCGCCTGGGCGGCCTGCTCTGATCCACCCATTCGAAAGCATGTGCATGCACGCCCCCTTGATCATCGACGTTGCTGGCCTCAGCCTCACCCAGGCGGATCGCCAGCGCTTGGCGCACCCGCTGGTGGGCGGCGTCATCCTGTTTGGCCGCAACTGGCAAGACCGCGCCCAGCTCACCCGGCTCTGCCGCCAGATCAAGGCGGTGCGCAGCGATCTGCTGATCGCGGTGGACCATGAGGGCGGGCGGGTGCAGCGCTTTCGCACCGACGGCTTCACCCACCTGCCGCCGATGGCCGCTTTCGGCACGCTGTGGATGTCGGCACCGCAGCGCGGAGAAGCAGAGGGCGGCCCCGCCTTGCGGGCCACCAACGCCGCCGTGGCCGCGGGTTATGTGCTGGGTGCCGAGCTGCGCGCTTGCGGGGTCGATCTGAGCTTCACACCGGTGCTCGACTTGGACCATGGAGAGAGTTCGGTGATCGGTGATCGATCCTTCGGGCGCGATCCGCGCGTGGTCAGCCTCATGGCGCAAGCGCTCATGCTGGGCCTGCGCACCAGCGGCATGGGCAACTGCGGCAAGCATTTCCCGGGCCACGGTTTCGTCAAGGCCGATTCGCACCTGGCGATCCCGGTGGACCGGCGCAGTCTGAAAGCCATCCTGGCCGACGACGCGGCGCCGTATGGCTGGCTGTCGGCCAGCCTGGACGCGGTGATGCCGGCGCACGTGATCTACCCCAAGGTGGACAGCAAGCCGGCCGGTTTTTCGCCACGCTGGTTGCAGGATGTGCTGCGCCATCGCCTCGGTTTCACCGGCGCAGTTTTCAGCGACGACCTGAGCATGGAAGCGGCCCGCCAGATTGAAGGGCGAGAGGTCAGTTTCACCGAAGCCGCGCTGGCGGCTCTGGGCGCGGGTGGTGACATGGTGCTGCTGTGCAACCAGAGCGTGGTGGACGGCGGTGCACCCATCGACGAAGCCATTGAGGCGCTGTCGCGTGCGCTGGCCGAAGGTGGATGGAGGCCCAACCCGGCGAGCGAAGAACGCCGACTGGCCCTGCTGCCCCGCAGCCCAGCCATGGCCTGGGATGATCTCATGGTCAGCGAACGCTACATGCACGCGCTCGCGTTGTTGCCTTGATCGCTGAGCGCGGTCCAGCGCACCCGCTCAACGCTCCACGCCGAATTTGTCCAGCAGATCGGCGATGAGTTCCAGCCGCAGCAGCGGGCTGTCGAGCACCATCAGGCGGTGTTTCAGTTCGGGTGGCAGGGGCAGCAGTTCGGCCCAGCGGTTCGCGACCCAGCCGCTGTCGTCCCACTGGTAAGGCGGTTGCAGCGGCAGCTCGTTGAGGCTCTGGGGCTCGCGCTCCTGCAGGTTGGCCAGCACACGCTGCAGGGCATCGCGGGTGGACACCAGGTGCTCCGGCACGCCGATCACCGGCTCGGCCGGATCCAGCGCCACATCGGCCATCCACAACCCGTGTGGCAGGCGCTGGCTGGCGGTGATGTGAAAGCGCTGCTGGCCACGGCAATGGATGAACATCAGGCCGGGCTGCGGTGTTTTGAACTGTTCGATACGGGCCAGCGTGCCCGCGGGAAAGAAAGCTTCGCGGGCAAAACCGTCGCCGTGGGGTGGTGCGTTGGGGTCCACGCGCCGCACCTCGCTGCCTTCGCTCAGGCAGACCACGCCAAACGGCGCTCCGGCTGCATGGCAGCGCTTGATCATGTCGAGGTAGCGCACTTCGAAGATGCGCAGCGGCATCCAGCCGCCCGGAAACAGCACGGTCTGCAGCGGGAACAGGGGCAGCTGTTTCAGCGTCAAGGACGACGCCGCAGTTGTGTCACTCAATCGGGCACCACCGCGTCCGCACTCTGGCGCTGCAGCATCGCCAGGCAACTGGCCACGGTGGCGCGCAGTTCGCGCCGGTCGCAGATGAAATCCACCGCGCCTTTGGTCTGCAGGAACTCGGCGCGCTGGAAACCTTCGGGCAGCTTCACGCGCACGGTGTTTTCGATCACACGCGGACCGGCAAAACCGATCAGCGCCTTGGGTTCGGCGATCACCACGTCGCCCACAAAAGCAAAGCCCGCCGACACGCCGCCCATTGTCGGGTCGGTCAGCACGCTGATGTAGGGCAGCCCCTTCTTGGCCATGCGCGTCAAGGCGGCGTTGGTCTTGGCCATCTGCATCAGCGAGAGCAGGCCTTCTTGCATGCGGGCGCCGCCGGTGGCGGTGAAGCAGATGAAGGGCACTTTCTGGGCGATGGCCTCCTCGACGCCGCGCACGAAACGCTCGCCGACCACCGAGCCCATGGAGCCGCCCATGAAGTCGAATTCAAAACACGCGACCACCAGCGGCATGCCTTGCACCGCGCCGCCCATGACGACCAGTGCGTCGGTCTCACCCGTGGTTTCCAGTGCTTCCTTCAGGCGCTCGGGGTATTTGCGGCTGTCTTTGAACTTGAGCGCATCGACCGGCAGCACCTCTTGCGCCAGCTCATAGCGGCCCTCGGCGTCCATGAAGGCGTTGAGCCGGGCGCGCGCACCGATGCGGTGGTGGTGGCTGCAGTGCGGGCAGACGTTCTGGTTCTTCTCCAGATCGGTCTTGTAGAGCACGGCTTCACAGCTGGGGCACTTGATCCACAAACCCTCGGGCACGCTGCGGCGCTCGGTCGGGTCGGTGGGGGTGATCTTGGGTGGCAGCAGTTTTTCGAGCCAGGACATGCGGGTCTCCTAGGAGGAGCCGGGCCCCGAGGGGCCGGCAAAGAAGCTGGATTATGCGTCGAGGGCTTTTCGGATGGTGCGCAGGAAATG
>JALOSH010000082.1 GCA_025458545.1 Hydrogenophaga sp. | reverse complement strand
TACGGCAGCCGGCTGCTGCAGCAACTGCGCAGCGCCGGGGTGGAGGCCATCGGGGTGGACTTCGACCCCGAGGCGGTGCGCGCGCTGCAGGCGCAGCAGTTGCCGGTGCTGTTCGGTGACGGCGAGGACCCCGACTTCCTGGAATCGCTGCCCCTCTCGCGGCTGCGCTGGGTGGTGACCACGTTTCCGCAATGGGAGTCGAACCGCGCGCTGCTGCACGCTTTGAAAGTGGCGCGCTTCGAAGGCGAGGTGGTGGCCGCGGTGCGCGACGCCGCCCACGGCCGCGCCCTGCGACAAGCCGGGGTTCAGCAGATCCTCAACCCCTTCGACGATGCCGCCGATTTCGCCGCCGAGCACCTGGCCCACAGAATCCACGACAAGGAGCACGCGCCATGAACCCCAGGGGACCGATCCTCACCACCACCGATTTTTCGGGTCCGGCGCGGCATGCGGTGGATCGCGCTGCCCGCCTGGCGCAGGAAATCGGCAGCTCGCTCTGCGTGATGCATGTGGTGCCGGGCGAGACGCTGACCGAGTTGCGCCAGTGGCTGGGTGTTGGCCATGCGTCCGAAAGCAAGCTGCTGGCGGCCAACCGCGAGCAACTGCAACAGCTGGTGGACCAGCTGCTCAGCGCGCGGCAGATCACGGTGAAGCCCATCGAGGCCAGCGGCTCGGTGCTGGACGAAATCCGCCGCCAGGCCGACGCGCTGGACGCTGCCCTGCTGGTGGTGGGCGCGCGCGGCGCCGGCTTTCTGCGCCGGCTGGTGCTGGGCTCCACCTCGGAGCGCCTGCTGCGCCGGACCAACCGCCCCGTGCTCGTGGTGCGGCAGACGCCCCACGAGCCCTACCAGCGCGTGCTGCTTGCGCTGGACTTCTCGCCCTGGTCGTTGCAGGCGGTGGCGGTGGCCCGGCGCGTCGCACCGCAGGCGCGTTTTATCCTCCTCACCGCCTACCAGGTGCCGTTCGGCGACAAGCTGCGCTACGCCGGCGTGGACGAAGCCACCATCGAACATTACCGGGTGCAAGCCCGCGCCGAAGCCACGCAGCGTGTCAACGCACTGGCCGCCGAGACCGGCCTGCCGCCAGGCAGCTGGGAGGCCTGCGTGATCGAGGGCGAGGCCTCGCAACGCATCGTCGAGCAGGAGCAGGAACGCGACTGCGATCTGGTGGTGCTGGGCAAACACGGGCAGTCCGCCACCGAGGACCTGCTGCTCGGCAGCGTGACCAAACACGTGCTGGCCGAGGGCAGCGCCGACGTGCTGGTGTCGACAGCAAGATGAAGGAACACCCCCGCCGCGCTGCGCGCGACCCCCTCAAGGGGGCGGCACTGGCCGTCCGGCAGAGCCGGCCCGGCGGTGCCTCTGGGTTCACACCCCTCACGCCGGAGATGTCCCACCCCCGCCGCGCTGCGCGCGACCCCCTCAAGGGGGCGGCACTGGCCGTCCGGCAGAGCCGGCCCGGCGGTGCCTCTGGGTTCGGACACTTCGCCCCGGCAGGGCCCTGTCCATGCCGCTGAGCGCACCCGGCCCCCTGCTGCGCGCACTGGCCTGTGTGGTGTTCACCGCCGGGGTGCATCAGGTGGCGCCCGGGCCCGACACCTTGCGGGCTGGACTGGCCTTGTTCGCCCTGATCGGCGGGCTGTGGATGACCCAGGCCCTGCACCTGAGCGTGACCGCCCTGCTGGTACCGCTGCTGGCGGCTGGCGCCGGTCTGATGGATCTGCGCACCGCCCTGAGCGCGTTCGCGCACCCGATCATTTTTCTGTTCCTCGGCGGGTTTGCGCTGGCGGCGGCCTTGCAGCAGCAGGGGCTGGACCGCGCGCTGGCCCAGTCGGTGCTGCGCCTGGCCGGGGGACGGCGGGCGCTGGCGGTGGCGCTGCTGTTCGGCCTGACCGCCCTGCTGTCCATGTGGATCAGCAACACCGCCACCGCCGCCATGATGCTGCCCCTGGCGCTGGGCCTGCTGGACCAGAAGGGGGCGCGAGATGCCAGTGAAAGAGGCCCCGACAACACCGGACTCCGCGAACGGGTGTTTGTGCTGCTGGGCGTGGCCTACAGCGCCAGCATCGGCGGCATGGGCACGCTGGTGGGCAGTCCGCCCAACGCCATCGCGGCGGCCCAGGCCGGGATCGGCTTTGCCGAATGGATGCGGTTCGGCATCCCCCTGGTGATCCTGCTCATGCCGCTGATGGCGGGGGTGCTGTACGTCGTGCTGCGGCCCCGCCTGGGGGGCCGCATCGCCCAGGAAACGGCTGCACCGTTCCAATGGACGCCAGCCCGGCGCGTCACCTTGCTCATCTTTGCGCTCACCGCCGCTGGCTGGATCGGCGCCGCGCCGCTGGTCGCGCACTCGGCATCGCAGCGGATGTGGACAGCTGGGTGGCGCTGGCCGCCGTGGTGGCCCTTGTGGCCAGCCGCACGCTGAGCTGGGACACCATCGAGCGCCAGACCCATTGGGGCGTGCTGCTGCTGTTCGGTGGCGGCCTGGCCCTCAGCCAGGTCATGCAGGTCAGCGGCGCCAGCGGTTTTCTGGCCACCGCGCTGGTGGACACCTTGCAGGGCGCCTCGGTGTTCTGGCTGGTGGGCCTGCCGGGCGCGCTGCTGGCCGTGGCCATCGCGGTGTCGGCCTCTTGCGCCTTCATGCTGCCGGTGGCCACGCCACCCAACGCCATCGTGTACGCCACCGACCAGGTGCCGCAGGCCACCATGATGCGCTGCGGCTTTGTGCTCAACCTGGCCTGCATCGGTGTCATCACCCTGGCCGCCACCGTCTGGCTGTTGCCATGAACCTCTGGACCTCGCTGGGTCTGCTGGCCGGTGGTCTGGGCCTGTTCCTGCTCGGCATGTCCATGATGACCGACGGGCTCAAGCTCGTCGCCGGCCCGGCCCTGCACAACATCCTGACCAAAGCCACGCGCACCCGCTGGCACGCCCTGGGCACGGGCGTTCTGGTCACCGCCATGGTGCAGTCGTCCACCGCGGTGGGGGTGGCCACGATCGGTTTCGTCAACGCCGGGCTGCTGGGCCTGGCCCCGGCGGTGTGGGTGGTGTTCGGGGCGAACGTCGGCACCACCATGACCAGCTGGATCGTTGCCCTGGTGGGCCTCAAGTTCAAGGTGGAGGCACTGGCGCTGCCGCTGGTGGGGCTGGGTGCGGTGATGCGGCTGAGCGGCGAACACCAGCGGCGAGGCGCCATGGGCACGGCGCTGGCGGGCTTTGGCCTGCTGTTCATGGGCATCGGTTTGCTGCATCAGGCGTTTGTGGGGCTGGCCGACCAGATCAGCCTGCCGCAAGGCACGGACGCGCTGTCGGTGCTGGCCCAGCTGGGCATTGGCTTGCTGATGACGGTGCTGATGCAATCGTCCAGCGCCGCCCTGACGATCACTTTGACGGCGGCCCAGAGCGGACTGATCAGCCCCCAGGGCGCCGCGGCGGTGGTGATCGGCGCCAACATCGGCAGCGCCGTGACCACCGCCCTGGCCGGCATTGGTGCCACGCCCAACGCCCGCCGCACGGCCGCCGCCCACGTGGCCTTCAACCTGCTCACCGGCACGGTGGCGTTGCTGCTGCTGCCCTGGCTCATCGGCGCACTGACCAGCGCGCGCGAAGCGCTGAACCTGCCGCCCGATCCGGCCACCAAGCTGGCGCTGTTCCACACCACCTTCAACCTGCTGGGTGTGCTGCTCATGTGGCCCCTGGCCGACCTCCTCACACGCTGGCTGCTGCAGCGCTTCCGGGCGCGCGAGGAAGACGAGGCCAGGCCCCGCTTTCTGGACGACAACGTGCTGGCCGTGCCGACCCTGGCACTGGACGCGCTGGAGCAAGAGGTCAGGCGCTTTGGCACGCTGTGCGTGAACCTGGCACACGGCGTGTTGCAGAGCGCACCGGCCACCAAACTGAACCGCGAGCAGTTGATCGTCGGAAAGCTCAACGCGGCGGTCGAAACGTTTGTCGAGCGCATGGGCCGCGCGGCGCTGTCCGGCCCAACGGCCGCACGGCTGGCCGAGCTGTTGCGTGTCCAGCGGTATCACGAGACCTGCGCCGAGCTGGCGATGGCAGCCGCGCCGCTGCAGCCACCGGCCAGCAGCGACACCCAGCCGGCGCAAGCCCACCAGCGCTTCATGGCGCAAGCACACCGTCTGCTGGCTCAACACGGTCAGGCCGAGGGCCCGGATGGCACGTCGTTGCTCGTCGATGCCGACGCCCTGGAAGAGGCCTACCAGCAACTCAAGGCGGCGGTGCTGTCCGCTGCAGCGGCCGGATCGATACCACTGGGGGAGATGGAAACATCGCTGGAACGCTACAGCGCCATGCGCCGCGCCCTGCAGCAAATGGTGAAGGCGCGCGTGCGGCTGGATGGACTGGAACGGGGCCGAAAGCCCTCTTCCACCGGTTGAAGCATCTGTTTTTTGAGAGTGTATTTATCTGTTTATATGCTTTTTAAGGAAGATAACAGCGCTACCCTTGGTCACCTGTTCCTATCTTTCCCAGGAGTCTCTGATGAAAAAACTGCTTTCGTTGTTGGCCGTCGTGATGACGCTCGGCCTCACCACCGTGGCAATGGACGCTGAAGCCAAGCGCGTGGGCGGCGGCAAGTCGCTGGGCATGCAGCGGCAGGCAGCACCCCCGGCCAAAGCACCCGACGCCAGCCCCACCGCTGCACCCGCCGCTGGCGCTGCAGGGGCAGCCGCTGCGCCCAAGCGCAGCTGGATGGGCCCGGTGGCGGGTCTGGCCGCCGGTCTGGGCCTGGCCGCACTGGCATCGCACCTGGGCTTCGGTGAAGAACTGGCCAACATGCTGATGATCGGTCTGCTGGTGCTGGCGGTCATCGCCGTGATCGGCTTCGTCATGCGCAAGAAGGCCGCCCAGCAAGGCGGCGTGGCGTACGCTGGTGCGGGCTCGCCCAACGGCCAGAGCAACAACACCTTCCGCATGCCTCCGACCCAGCCCAGCGGGAGCACACCGTCCTACGGTCAGGGTGGTTCGATGATCGGCAGCGCGCTCGGTGGGAACGTGTCGCAACCGGCCCGGATCCCGGCCGACTTCGACGTGCCCGCTTTCGTGCGCAACGCCAAGGTCAACTTCATGCGTCTGCAGGCGTCCAACGACGCTGGCAACCTCGACGACATCCGTGACTTCACCTCCCCCGAGATGTTCGCCGAGATCCAGATGGACATTCGCGAGCGCAACGGTGCCACCCAGGAAACCCGCGTGCTGGAACTCAACGCCGATGTGCGCGAAGTGGTCGAAGAGGACAACCGCTACATCGTGAGCGTGCACTTCAGCGGCCGTGTGCAGGAAGATGGCGGAGACCCCGACGTGATCGACGAAGTCTGGCACCTGACCAAAGCCCGCCAAGGTTCCGGAGGCTGGGTGCTGGCCGGTATCCAGCAAGGCGCCTGATCGCCCAACGGCATTCTCTGCTCTCATGAGCTCCTCATTGCCCCGGCCCCGCCGGGGCTTTTTTTTGGGTAGGCGGCGCACAAGCTCAGGGCTGCTGGCGCTTCACAGCCGAGGACCGGGTGTCCGTGGTGACCATCGGCTGGGTCGTTGACGCCGAAGACCGGTCCGAAAAACCCAGTTGCAGGGGGCCGAACCAGGCTTCGACCGAAGCACCGGTGTTGTTGGCGTCACTCATCACACCCACGCTGCGCAAGGGGCCGGGCTTTTCACCGAAGGCGTGGCTGAAGTCGGCCTGCACATCGCGCTCCTGGTCCACCCACCGCCCCAGTCGCGCCGGGCCGCTTTCCACCACCAGATGGCGGATGCGGTCGGTGTGGGGGTTGGCGATCACGGTGCCCACGGGGTAGCGGTTGTCCCACACATAGATCAGCGTGGCATACGGCAGGGGCTCGCCCGTGACCAGTTGCGCCAGTTCCGAGAGCATGTGATCGCGCGCCGAGAATCGGGCGGCTCGATCACCATCAAAACCCAGCATGACGCGCGCGACCGCATCGTCGATGTCGTTATCGCGCAGGTCGGCGGCTTCGTTGAGGCTCAACACCAGCCATGAGAACCGCAGCTGATCGACCGCCACCCCAGGCGGGGGGTCGACCGCCTGCCTCAGCGAGCTGTTGCCCGCGATGCTGAGCGCATGGATCGCCGGGCGCCCGGCCTGGAATGTGGGCTGGTAGAGCGTGGGCTTGCGGTCACCGAAGGTCTTGTGCTGCCATGACTTGCCCTCGGCGACGAAACGAATGCGGGTCTGGCGGGCCCAGGCAGACTCCTGGATCGCCTGCACCACCGGGTCTTCAGGGGGTTCGCCGGGCGGCAGGCCGCTGGCGCAGGCCACCAGAAGCACACCCCCGAACCAGGCGGTCAGGGCACTGGCGCGGCGCTTCAGACCGGTTCGCATGCGCTGGCTCGCACGGTGTTTTGTCAGCGCAGACCCATGCAGTTGGCGTAGAAGGTGGTGGTGGCGGGCCAGTCGGAGAACACGCCCATCACACCCACGTCTGGGCCAGCACGTGCAGCGCGCTCAACATGTCGCCCTCGGTCTTCACGGCGCTGTCGAAGGTCTGGTAGTAAAAGCCGTTGTTGCCGTCGGCCAGGATGCCCGAGCGCTCCAGCGTCCAGGTGATCAGACCCAGACCAGCTGCCCGGGCGTCTTTCGCCGCTTGCGAAGCCACGATCTTGCCCCCCTCGGCCGCCAGCAGCGCGAAGGTGGCCGGCGCCCAGATGTTGATGCCCCTGGATTTGTAGCCGGCCAGGGTCTGGCGGTCGGGAAGATCGGTCACGGTGCTGGCATCGTCCAGGTACACCGCCTGTTGGCCAAACGCCGGTTCGTTGTCCACCCAATACAGCACGTCGTCGATGTTGAAAGACTGAGGCCACACATTGCGCGGGGTCACGCCGGCCTTCTTGTACTCGTCGATCATCTTTTGCGCATAGGCCTGCTGCGTGAAGCCGTCGAAGGGCATGGTGACACTGGGACTCTTGAGCTCGGGCGTCATCTTCACGCCCAGCTTCTTGAACAGCTCGATCGATTCGGCGTGCGTCATCAATGTGCCGCTGCTGGGGCCCGAGTACAGGTCGGTGCGCCAGTTGGCGGTGCCGACCAGGTACTGCTGGGGTGTGCGCGCCGCCGGGTTGAACGCGTCCATCTTGCCGCGCAGCGTGCGGAATTCGGCCAGCGTGATGTCGCTGGTGCGGCACTCGGCCCTGGCTGGCGTGACCACCTTGCCGTCGGCGTCGATCACGGCGGGCACAAAGGGTTGTGTGCACTGGGCGGCCAGCGGGGTGAGCAGGATGTTGGTGGTGGTGTGCAGGTCGTTCTGCGCGTGGCGGCAAACCAGCTCTTTGTCTTTGGTGAAGGTCACGTCGCATTCGAGGATGCCCGCCCCCATGCGCGCTGCGGCGGTGTACGACTCCACCGTGTGCTCGGGGAACTGCATGGCGGCGCCGCGGTGGCCGATGGAAAAGTCGCGCGGCGTGAAGACCCCACGTTGTGCGCAGCGCTGCAGATCGCGTTTGAGCGGGCTGTCAGTCATGTCGTCGACCAGAAAGAACGGACGCGGGCCCAATTGCACATGGCTGGGGCGCTGGACTTCTGGGTGGCGCTGATGGCGGGCATCGCCGCCGGGGCTGGCGAATGCCGCACTGGTGGCCAGGCAGAGCGCGGCCAGGCCTGAAACACGGAACGAACACGGCATGGGAATGCCTCCAATGGATGGGTCGAATGGTCTTCGGTGGCACAGGCTGTCGTCCACCCAAACCCGACGAACGGATCATCGACCGGGTATGTGAAGCCGCTGTGACGAGCAAACCCCAGCATGGCAACCCGGCCCGTCTGGCGAGAAATGCACCGGATTTTCGGGCCTTATCCGGGGCACAGAAGGCCGACGGACACCTAGCATAGGGTCCATATCCAGATGTTCCCACCATGGCGCTCTACGAAATCATCTACACCAGCCTGGCCGCCCGCGACCTGACACCCCAGGAGCTGGCGCACTTGCTGGACAAAGCCCGTGTGCACAACGCCGCGCAGGGCATCACCGGCATGATGGTCTACCACCGGCGCGAATTCATGCAGTTGCTCGAAGGCGAGCAAGAGACGGTGCAGGCGCTGTACGACCGCATCGTCAGCGACCCGCGCCACCAGCAGCTGCGCAAGATTTGGGACGGACCGATCCGGGAACGCGGCTTTGCCGACTGGGGCATGGCTTTCGTGGCGCCAGAAGCGCTCGCCCTGAGCGGCAAGCCGGGCTACCAGGACCTGCTCGACCAGGGCATGCGCCAGGCACCCGGTGACTCACACGGCAAGAAGCTGCTGCTCACGCTGCGCGACGAATTCCTCTGCTGCGACTGAACCAGCGGACAAACCCACACTGGGGTCATGCCGGATGGGCCGTGGTGCAATGGTTTCCTTCCGAACAGGAGACCACCATGCCCCACCGTTTCGATACCTTCAAGAGCGCTGCCCTTGCCGAGGGATTTGACGAAGTGCTGGAGCGGGTCTGGGCGCCCGACACGGCCCTCGACGAGCATGCGCACCCGTTTGCCGTGAAGGCGCTGGTGGTGCAAGGCGAGCTGTGGCTGACGGTGCGCGGTCAAACGCAACACCTGGTACCCGGCGACCTGTTCGAACTCGAAGATGGCGAGCCCCACGCGGAACGCTACGGGACCAAAGGCGCCACCTACTGGGTGGCCCGCCTCAATGCCTGAATCCGGCCGCTCACGCACGCAGAGCGGTCACGGCACAAGCTCAGCACAGCGGTCAAAAAAAACGGGCCAGACGGCCGACAATACGGCTATGGATGCATTGTTTTTATGGGTGGTGTTGTTCGGCGGTTTCTGGATGTTCAGGCGCTACGACGAACAGCAGCGGATTGCGCTGCTGGGTGGCTATCTGCGCAAATACCGGATCGAAGAGCACATGGTGCAACTCACCGACGGCTATCTGCGCGCCCTGGGCGAGCGAGACGCCGACCGGGCGGCGCCGATCTGGCGCAACCTGGGCGCCACCGAAGAAGCGCTGCAGACCGAACTGCAGTCGCTGGCCGACGACCTGAAGGAGGTGTGGGGCGAGAAACTGCGCGTGAGCCGATGGCCGGTGAGCGTGCCCATGGCCACGCGCCTGTTTCCCCAGCAGAGTTTCGACTTCCGCTCCCTGGTGGCATTGCACGCCCGGGGGGTGGCGGCCACACTGCGCAACGACGAGGCGCTGTCCATCCGCGACCGTGCTTTCCGTGCCACCGCCGAGCTGCTGCTGTTCCAGCACAGCTGCCACTGGTTCTGCCGCTCGAAGAACCTGGCGTCGGCCCGGGTGCTGGCCCACCACCGCACCGCCTACGAACAGCTGCTCACGGCGGTGTCACCCGCCACCCGCACGGCCTATGACGCTCTGGTGAGCCGGTAGTTGAGGCGCTGAGCGATTCAGGCTGCGGGCCGCCGACGGCGCCAGATCAGCACGAGCGCGGCCAGCAAGGCCAGCACAGGCAGGCCCACGTCGGCCTTGCCGTCCGGCGCTGCGGTGCATCCGCCACCACCGCCGCCACCGCCGGTACTGGCCGGTGGCGACGGCACAAAGGTGGTGGCTGCCGCCACGGCCAGTTGCGCGTCCAGCATGCCGCTGCCACAGAAACCCGCAGGCAATTGCTGGGGGTTGATCGCGCAATAGGTGTCGGCCGGGAATGACCGCACAGAACGGGTCACGATGCCCTCAAGATCGGCCATGGACAGCTCTGGTCGCAGGGAAGCCAGCAATGCCAGCACCCCCGCCACCTGGGGCGCAGCCATGCTGGTCCCCGACAGCAGGCCGAGGGCATCGCTGCCTGGCGCGGTGGTGCCGTTGTTCCAGGTGGAGAGGACACCGCGGATGCCCGTGGGTGGCGTGGGCAAAGTGGTGTTGCGTCCACCGCCCGGCGCGCTGATGGCGACGCCAGAACCCACGTTGGCGTAATCGGCGCTGTCGCCTTCGCGGGTGTGTGCGGTCACGGCCAGCACGCCGCGGCAGTTGGCGGGCAGCGAGATGGAGGTGCTGCCCTCGTTGCCGGAAGAGGCGACGACGCTGACGTTGCGGGCTCGGATCTCATCCACAACCGACTGCGTCGTCGGGTCACAAGTCTGCCCGGCCACCCCCAGGCTCAGATTCAGAACCTTGGCCGGGTTGGGATTGGCGGGCGCGCCCGGCACCGCCAGGCCAGCCGCCCAGCGCGCACCGGCCAGGATGTCTGACGCGAAGCCACCGCAGCGACCCAGCACCCGCACCGGCAGGATGCGCGCGCCATAGGCCACACCCAGGCCGTCACTGGCGTTGTTGCCCACGGCGGCTGCGATACCGGCCACATGGGTGCCGTGCCAGGAACTGTCTTCCGCCAAATTGCAGAAGCCTGCGGTCACGTCCGCCTGTGTGACCCAGTCGCCAGGGTCTTGTGCATCCGACTCGCGGGCATCGCCGTCGTTGGCGGTCCAGAACGGAAACCCTGCCACGGTGGTGGCGGCATTGGGGGCTTCGCCGCTGACGAAGTCGTAGCCCGGCAACACGTTGGTGGCCAGGTCGGCATGCGGTCGGTAGCCCCCATCGAGCACCGCCACCACCACGCCAGACCCGGAACTGAAATCCCAGGCGGTGGCCGCGTTGATGCCGCCGGGTACGCTGACACTGTTCAGCAAATGCCATTGCGCGCCATCGCCAAAACGGGGGTCGTTCGGCACCAGGTGGGGTTTCATGCGGTGATCGATGGCCACATCGACCACCCC
>JALOSH010000081.1 GCA_025458545.1 Hydrogenophaga sp. | reverse complement strand
CTTTTCACCCGTCACGGCCTGGGCCACGTTCTTCCACCACAGCTGGGCCAGCTTGGGGTAGTCGGGCACGTTGGTGCCGGTCGGGCTCCAGGCCACGCGCGCCGGGCTGCGGTAGAACTCGACCAGACCGCCGAGCTTGGGCGCCATGTCGGTCATGGCCTGGCTCTGGATGTCGGACTCGCGGATGGGCGTCAGGCCCACCAGGGTCTTCTTGAGCGACACCGTCTTGCTGGTCACGAACTGCGCATACAGCCAGGCGGCGGCCGTCTTGTTGGCGTCGTGGTCCTTGAAGAAGGTCCACGAGCCCACGTCCTGGTAGCCGTTCTGCATGCCCTGCTTCCAGTACGGGCCGTTCGGGCCTGGGGCCATGCGCCACTTCGGCGTGCCATCGTCGTTCACCACCGGCAGGCCGGGCTTGACCATGTCGGCGGTGAAGGCGGTGTACCAGAAGATCTGCTGGGCGATCTGGCCTTGCGCGGGCACCGGGCCGGCTTCGCCGAAGGTCATGCCGATGGCTTCCTTGGGCGCGTACTTCTTCATCCAGTCCACGTACTTGGTGAGTGCGTAGACGGCGGCCGGCGAGTTGGTGGCGCCACCGCGAGCGACTGAAGCGCCCACCGGGGTGCACTTGTCGTCGGCCACGCGAATGCCCCATTCGTCGATCGGCAGCCCGTTCGGGGTGCCGATGTCGGCGGTACCGGCCATGGACAGCCAGGCGTCGGTGAAGCGCCAGCCCAGCGACGGGTCCTTCTTGCCGTAGTCCATGTGGCCATAGATCGGCTTGCCGTCGATTTCTTTCACGTCCTTGCTGAAGAACTCGGCGATGTCTTCGTATGCGCTCCAGTTCAGCGGCACGCCCAGGTCGTAGCCGTATTTGGCCTTGAACTTGGTCTTCAGGTCTTCGCGAGCGAACAGGTCGGCGCGGAACCAGTACAGGTTGGCGAACTGCTGGTCGGGCAACTGGTAGAGCTTGCCGTCGGGCCCGGTGGTGAACTTGGTGCCGATGAAGTCGGCCAGATCCAGCCCGGGGTTGGTGTAGTCCTTGCCAGCGCCCGCCATGTAGTCGGTCAGGTTCAGGATCTTGCCGTAGCGGTAGTGCGTGCCGATCAGGTCGGAGTCGCTGATCCAGCCGTCGTAAATGCTCTTGCCGGACTGCATGGACGTCTGCAGCTTCTCGACCACGTCACCTTCCTGGATCAGGTCGTGCTTGACGGTGATGCCGGTGATTTCGGTGAAGGCCTTGGCCAGCGTCTTGGATTCGTACTCGTGCGTGGTGATGGTTTCCGACACGACGGCGATTTCGTTGACACCCGCAGCCTTGAGCTTGGCGGCCGCGTCGATGAACCACTTCATCTCGGCGGTCTGGGCCGCCTTGTCCAGCGTGCTGGGCTGGAACTCTTCGTTGATCCATTTGTCGGCTGGGCCTGCCGCAGCGGGCGCTGCGGCCACAGGCGCCGGTGCAGCGGCAGGAGCCGGCGCGGGGGCGGGTGCCTCTTCCTTCTTGCCGCAGGCCGCCACGGCCAGTGCGGCCGCCAGGGCGAGCGCGGAGTAGCGAATCTTCATGTGTGTCTCCTCGAGGTGTGCTTCCCCGGTGTGAACGCTGAATGCTCGGCCCCGGGGAAGCAACGGGCCGAATTCAAGAGAAACCGTCTCAACCTTTGCGCATGACCCAGACCAGCCAGAACATGGAAACCACAAAGCTGATCCAGATGCTGGGCTCCGCCTCCAGCGAGAACCACTCGGCCATGTGGCCCGCCATGCCGATGAAAGCCAGGTTGATGTACGCCGCACCCAGCAGGCCGATGAAGAGCCGGTCGCCGCGCGTGGTGGCGATGGGCAGAAAGCCCTTGCGCATCACCGTGGGTGACTTGATTTCCCAGAGCGTCATGCCGGCGAGCATCAACACGATGCAGGTGAAAAAAACCGCGACCGGCAAGGTCCAAGCCATCCAGTTAAACATGGCCCCCCCCCTGCGCGCCTTCGGCGCTTCCCCCCAGGGGGACGACGCTGGCAGCCGGGCAAAGCCCGTTCTGCGGCGTCCACTGAATCCATGCACTTCGCTCCCACATGGTGGCTCCTTCCAACGTCGCTGCTGTCATACGCGTCCCATCGCGAAACCTTTGGCGATGTAATGACGGACAAACCAGATCACGATCGCGCCGGGCACGATGGTCAGCACGCCCGCTGCCGCCAGCGTGGCCCAGTCCATCCCGCTGGCACTGACGGTGCGGGTCATGGTGGCCACGATGGGTTTGGCGTTGACGCTGGTCAAGGTGCGCGCCATCAGCAACTCGACCCAGCTGAACATGAAACAGAAGAAGGCCGCCACGCCGACGCCGGACTTGATCAGCGGCAGGAAGATGGTGAGGAAGAAGCGCGGGAAGCTGTAGCCGTCGATGTAGGCGGTTTCGTCGATCTCGCGCGGGATGCCGGACATGAAACCTTCCAGGATCCACACCGCCAGCGGCACGCTGAACAGCAGGTGCGCCAGCGCCACCGCGATGTGCGTGTCCATCAGGCCCACCGTGGTGTAGAGCTGAAAAAACGGCAGCAGAAACACCGCTGGCGGCGTCATGCGGTTGGTCAGCAGCCAGAAGAACACATGCTTGTCGCCCAGGAAGCTGTAGCGCGAGAAAGCGTAGGCCGCCGGCAGCGCCACGGTGAGGGTGATCACCATGTTGATGCTGACGTAGATCAGGCTGTTGATGTAGCCCGAATACCAGCTCTCATCGGTGAAGATCAGCTTGTAGTTGTCCCAGGTGAAGCTTTGCGGCCAGAGGCTGAAACTGGAGACGATTTCGGCGTTGGTCTTGAAGCTCATGTTGACCATCCAGTAGATGGGCAGCAAGGCAAAGACAAGGTAGGCGATCAGGAAGATCGTGCGCTTCTTGAATCGACGCTCATGCATGGTGGCTCTCCTTCTCGGCCTGCCCCAGCCGCTGCATCCAGTTGTAGAGCACGAAGCAGAACAGCAGGATGATGAGGAAGTAGATCAGCGAGAAGGCGGCGGCGGGGCCGAGATCGAACTGGCCCACCGCCTTTTGCGTCAGGTACTGGCTCAGGAAGGTGGTCGCGTTGCCGGGGCCGCCGCCGGTGAGCACGAAGGGCTCGGTGTAGATCATGAAGCTGTCCATGAAGCGCAGCAGCACCGCGATCATCAGCACGCCGCGCATCTTGGGCAGCTGGATGTAGCGGAACACCGCGAACTTGCTGGCGCCGTCGATGCGCGCGGCCTGGTAGTAGGCGTCGGGGATGCTGCGCAGGCCCGCGTAGGCCAGCAGCGCCACCAGCGGCGTCCAGTGCCACACGTCCATCAGCAGCACGGTGAACCAGGCGTGGGTGGCGTTGCCGGTGTAGCTGTAGTCAAAGCCCATGCCCTTGAGCGCGGCGCCCATCAGCCCGATGTCGGTGCGGCCGAAGATCTGCCAGATGGTGCCGACCACGTTCCAGGGGATCAGCAGCGACAGCGCCACGATCACCAGCGTGGCCGACGCCTTCCAGCCGGTCGCGGGCATGGCGAGCGCCAGGGCAATGCCCAGCGGAATCTGCACCAGCAGCACGGCAAAGGAGAACTTCAGCTGGTTCCACAGCGCCGCGTGCAGGTCTTCGTCGCGCATCACGGCGGCAAACCACTCGGTGCCCACGAACACCCGGCGGTCGGGCGAGATGATGTCCTGCACCGAGTAGTTCACCACCGTCATCAGCGGCACGATGGCCGAGAAGGCCACGCAGATCAGCACCGGCAGGATCAGGAACCAGGCTTTCTGGTTGACGGGTTTGGTTGTAGCGCTCATACAAATGCCTCCGTGCGGCGCACAGCGGCGCGAGCTGGCTTGGGGCGGCCCGGCGCTGCGCTCATCCCACCAACTCCTCGTTCTTGTAAAAGCAGGTGTGCTCGCCCAGAACCTGCAGGCCCACCGCGTCGCCCACGCTGGGCAGGGCGGCGTCGGGCGCCAGCCGGGCTTTCACGGTCTGTCCCGCTGCGGTGAGCGTCACCAGGAAATAGGTGCCGATGTCCTGCACCTGGCTCACGGTGGCGGGCAGCGCGCCGGGCTGACCCTGCTGGCCGATCACGAGGTACTCTGGCCGGATGCCCAAGCGCAGATCACCGTCGGGGAACGAACGCCCGCCGTCGCCGAGCGGATGATCCGCCACGTGCAAGCGACCGCCACGCACCGACACCGGCAGGAAGTTCATGCCGGGTGATCCGATGAAGTGCCCCACGAAGGTGTGGGCCGGGCGCTCGAACAGGGCATCGGGCGTGCCCAGCTGCACCACCTTGCCGCGCGTCATCACCACCACCTGATCCGCAAAGGTCAGCGCCTCGACCTGGTCGTGGGTCACGTAGATCAGCGTGAGCTTGAGTTCGTGGTGGATCTGCTTGAGCTTGCGGCGCAGCTGCCACTTCAGGTGCGGGTCGATCACGGTGAGCGGTTCGTCGAACAACACCGCCGACACATCGGGCCGCACCAGACCGCGACCGAGCGAGATCTTCTGCTTCTGGTCAGCGCTCAGCCCGGCGGCGCGCATGTTCAGCTGGTGGCTCATCTCCAGCATCTCGGCGATCTGGCCCACGCGGGCTTTGATCTGCTCGGCCGGGACCTTGCGGTTCTTCAGCGGAAAGGCCAGGTTCTCCGCCACGGTCATGGTGTCGTAGATCACCGGGAACTGGAACACCTGGGCGATGTTGCGTTCCTGCGGCGTGGCGCGGGTCATGTCCTGGCCGTCGAACGTCACCGTGCCGTGCGATGGCACCAGCAGGCCCGACATGATGTTGAGCATGGTCGTTTTGCCGCACCCCGAGGGGCCGAGCAGCGCGTAGGCGCCACCGTCTTCAAAGCTCATCTTGAGCGGCAGCAGCGCGTAGTCGCCGTCGTCCTGGGGGTTCGGCTTGTACGAGTGGGCGAGGTCGAGGTCGATGCGTGACATCTCAGGCTCCCTTCGCGCGCTGCGGTGCCGCCAGCAGGTCGCCCGCCTGGTCGAAGGCGTAGACCTGCGCCGGGTTCAGGTACAGCGTGATGGCACTGCCCAGCGCGAAGTCGTGCACGCCGGTCAGCTGGGCCACGATCTCGCCCACCGCCGTGTGCACATGGACAAAGGTGTCGGAGCCGGAAATCTCGGCCAGCTCCACGGTGCCGGGCAAGGGCACATCACCCGGGCGGGCCACCACGCGCAGCGCGCTCGCACGCACACCCAGGGTCAGCGCGCGAGCGGCGCCGGGCGGCAGCTGGACCGGCAGCAGCATCCCGCTGCCGAGCCGTGCGCCACCTTCCGCCACCTCGGCCGCCAGCAGGTTCATGGGCGGATCGCTGAAAGCGCGCGCCACGCGCAGCGAACGGGGGCGGTGGAACACCTCGGCGGTGGGGCCGTATTGCAGCAGCTCGCCCGCGTCCATCACCGCGGTGTAGCCCCCCAGCAGCAGGGCCTCGCCGGGCTCGGTGGTGGCGTAGACCACCGTCGAATCGCCCGCTGAGAACAGCTGGGTCAATTCCTCGCGCAGCTCTTCGCGCAGCTTGTAGTCCAGGTTCACCAGCGGCTCGTCGAGCAGCATCAGCGGTGCATTTTTGGCCAGCGCGCGGGCCAGCGCCACGCGCTGCTGCTGCCCGCCCGATAGCTCAGCGGGCAGGCGGTCGAGAAACACGTCGATGTGCAGCTTATCGGCCAGCTCGCGCACCCGGCGCTGCACGTCGGCCTTGGACTGGCCGCTGAGCTTGAGTGGCGACGCGATGTTGTCGAACACCGTCATGGACGGGTAGTTGATGAATTGCTGGTAGACCATGGCCACGTTGCGCTCGCGCACCGGCGTGCCGGTCACGTCCAGACCGTCCACCAGCACCCGCCCCGACGAAGGCACGTCAAGCCCGGCCATGATGCGCATCAGGCTGGTCTTGCCGGCCTGGGTGGCGCCCAGCAGCACGGTGACGGCGTCTGGCGCCGGCATCAGGCTCATGGGATAGAGGTGGGTGGACGGACCGACCGTTTTGCCCACGCGTTCCAGGGAGAGTTGCATGTCGGATCTGGGGGATTCGTGAATAAATGCACGTGCGCTGGCGCCGGACGCTTTCGTTTGTTCGATTCTATTGTTCGTTTGTGTTCATATTTGTTCGGTATTTACCCTTAACGAACCGTTTTCTTTTTCCGCTATGTTCGGGTCACTGGCTTTTTTCGACCGCTCCGTTGCATGAACCTGGCTCCCCGACACACCCACCTGCTGGACGTGGTGCGCGCCCACGGCCCGCAAACCATTGAAGCCCTGGCCGAGCGCTTCGGCGTCACCTTGCAGACCGTGCGCCGCGACGTGCAGCGCCTGGCCGAGGCGGGCCTGCTCTCGCGCTTTCACGGCGGCGTGCGGCTGCCGGGCTCGACCACCGAGAACATCGCTTACCGCCAGCGCCAGGCCATGGAGTCCGAGGCCAAAGCGCGCATCGCCAAAGCCATCGCGCAACGCGTGCCCCACGGCTGCTCGCTGATCCTCAACATCGGCACCACCATCGAGGCGGTGGCGCGCGAACTGTTGCAGCACCGCGGCCTGCGCGTGATCACCAACAACCTGCACGTGGCCGCACTGCTCAGCACCAACCCGGACTGCGAGGTGATCGTGGCCGGTGGCCAGGTGCGCGGCGCCGACCAGGGCATCGTGGGCGAGGCGACGGTGGATTTCATGCGCCAGTTCAAGGTGGACATGGGCCTGATCGGCATCAGCGGCATCGAGGCCGACGGCACCCTGCGCGATTTCGACTACCGCGAGGTCAAGGTCTCGCGCACCATCATCGAACAGTCGCGCGAGGTCTGGCTCGCCGCCGACCACAGCAAATTCAACCGCCCGGCCATGGTGGAGCTGGCGCGGCTGGACGAGGTGGACGTGCTGTTCACCGACGCGCCGCCGCCGCCGACTTTCGACCAGTTGCTGACCCAAGGTGACGTGGAATGCGTGGTGGCTTGAGGCGAAACACCCCCCGCGCCGCTTCGCGTCACCCCCCTCAAGGGGGGCGGCACTGGCCGTCCGGCGAAGCCGGCCCGGCGGTGCCCCTTGGGTTTGGCATGTCGCTCCGGTGCCATGACTTCGATACGTTCCCCACAAGACAACGGATAGCCCCATGACTTACCTGCTGGCCCTGGACCAGGGCACCTCCAGTTCGCGCAGCATCGTGTTCGACGCCGCAGGCCACGTGGTGGCGATGGCGCAGCGCGAGTTCCGCCAGATCTACCCGCAGCCCGGCTGGGTCGAACACGATCCGCGCGATCTCTGGACCACGCAGCTGGACACCGCGCGCGAGGCGTTGGCCAAGGCTCATCTCAAAGCCAGCGACATCCGCGCTGTGGGCATCACCAACCAACGCGAAACCACCGTAGTGTGGAACCGCCAAACCGGCGAGCCGGTTTACAACGCCATCGTCTGGCAGGACCGCCGGGCTGAGAACACCTGCGCCGCGCTGCGCGAACGTGGCATGAGCGAGCCGGTGCTGCAGAAGACCGGTCTGCGCATCGACGCCTATTTCTCGGGCACCAAGCTGCAATGGATTCTGGACAACGTGCCCGGGGCGCGCGCCCAGGCCGAGGCGGGTGAGCTGGCCTTCGGCACAGTGGACAGCTGGCTGATCTGGCAGCTCACCGGCGGCGAGGCCCATGTGACAGACCACAGCAACGCCGCGCGCACCATGCTGTTCAACATCCACAGCCAGCGCTGGGACGACGAGCTGCTGGCGGCCATGCACATCCCGGCCGCCATGATGCCGACCGCCCTGCCCTCCAGCGCCCACTTTGGCGAGGTGCGGCCCGAATGGCTGGGCGGCCCGCTGGTCATTGGCGGCGTGGCGGGCGACCAGCAAAGCGCGCTGTTCGGCCAGGCCTGCTTCTCGGCCGGCATGGCCAAGAACACCTACGGCACCGGCTGCTTCATGCTGATGCACAACGGCGAACGCTTCCAGACCAGCCAGAACGGCCTGATCACCACCGCCGCCGCCCAACCGCCCGATGCACCCCAATATGCGTTTGAAGGCAGCGTGTTCATTGGCGGCGCCGTGGTGCAGTGGCTGCGCGACGGCCTGCGCGCCATCCCGTCGAGCAGCGAGGTGCAGGCCCTGGCCGAGAGCGTGCCCGACGCGGGCGGCGTGATCATGGTGCCCGCCTTCACCGGCCTGGGCGCGCCCTACTGGCAGCCCGAAAGCCGCGGCGCCATCGTCGGCCTCACGCGCGGCAGCACCATGGCCCACATCGCGCGA
>JALOSH010000464.1 GCA_025458545.1 Hydrogenophaga sp. | reverse complement strand
GCGGTGGCGATCGGGCCGCCGCTGGAGACCAGCAGCACGTTCTGGCCCACGTGGTGCGCGCGCACATGGTCCAGCGCGCGGGTGATGCCGTGCACAAAGTCGGTGTAGGCGGGCATGCCTTCGGGGCTCACCGTGCCGGCCATCCACTGCGCCAGGCCGTCGCGCAGCAGCCGGAAGTGGGCGCGGTAGCCCTCGGGTGAATGCGGATCGCCCAGGTCGGCGACGCGTTGGCCGGGCAGCACCGCGCGGATCACCGCCTCGCTGTCGTATTCGTTGAGCCCGGCCCAGGGCAGCGGCTCCAGCGCCAGGCCAGCGCCGCGGGCGATGCCTTCCCAGGTCTGCGCGTGACGCTTGAGCGTGCCGGTGAGCACAGCGTCGAAGCGCAGGGCTTTGTGGGCAAAGTACTGGCCCAGGCGCTCGCTTTGGCGCTGCCCGAGTTCGCTGAGCCGGTCGTAGTCGGCGGCGCCGAAGGAGGCCTGGCCGTGGCGCACGAGGTAGAGGGTTCCCATGGGGCGCGATTCTGGCCGAGAGGCGCAGACCCGCTTTGTCCCGGCAGCGACTGCACCGTGCCGGTGCTGTCAAATGCCCTTTGATCGGGGTCTTTTTTCGGCCCATGGCGGGCCGTCCTTGTGCTTCAATGGATTGGACACCGATTTGAACGGAAGCGGCGCCGTCTCCCGACGCTGCCACGCAGACCGCCGCGCGCGTATCCAGGCGGCACAATGCAGGCACTGTCACACCCGAATCGCAAGACCGCAACCGCCACAGAGGAGCTCACGCAGATGGCCGAAGACCCGCCCGCCGCGCCCGCACACATCCTGTATCTGGACGACGACGACACGCTCGTGTTTCTGGTGCGCCGCTTGCTTGAGCGGCGTGGCTACAAGGTCACCGGCCTGACCGACCAGCAACAGGCCATCGACGCCGTGCGCGCGCAGCCCGAAGCTTTCCATCTGCTCATGACTCCCCGGCTGCCGGTGGCCGTGGCCTCGGGTTACATCAGCGACGAACTGCAGGCCGAAGCCCTGGCGGCTGGCGTCACCGAGGTGGTCTTCAAGACCGACGCGGTGGATGCGTTTTGCGAAGTGGTGGCTAGATTGGTCACCCCCCCGCGCCCCGCCTAAGGGCGGGTCACCCCCCAAGGGGGGGCGATGCCTGCGGCCTGGCAAAGCCAGTTCCGCGGCATCCTGGTTGGGCTCCCCTTCAGGCGTGCAGTGTTTTCTTTAAAGCTCGCGGCGCCTGCGCCTTCGGCCACGTTGTGGGTGTCTGCAAAGATCGCGCGCATGGCCTGGGCGACTTCGGCGTCGCTCACTTTCACCACGTGGTCCAGGTGCGGTATCAGCACGGTCAGTGCCTCGGCGTCGGCCACGCGGCAGGCCATGCCGTCGGCCAGTTCGGTGCTCACCGGCGTTTCCACCACCCGGCCCGCTGCGATGGAATCGGCGTAGGTGGTGGCGTGGGCGCTGACCACACCGACGATGCGCGCCGGGTGCCCGAGCGCGAGCTTGGCCGCGATGGCCGAACAGGCGCCCGAACCCTGGCCGATGGGCACGTAGACCACGTCGAGCTGAGGCACTGCCTTGAAGAATTCCCACCAGTAGGTGCTGACGCCGCGCAGCAGGTCCTGGTGGTAACTCGGCACCATGTGCGCGCCCGTTTCCGCAGCGAGGTGCATGGCGTGTTCGCGCGCGGCCTGGAAGTCCTCGCCGTGTTCGATGAGCTGCACACCGAGCGCGCGCATGGCGGCGTTCTTCTCGGTCGAATTGCCCAGCGGCACGACGATGCGGCAGACCACACCGTGCGCGCGCGCTGCCCAGCCCATGCTCTGGCCGTGGTTGCCTCGCGTGGCGCTGATCACTTCGCGCGGCATCCCGCCGCGTTGCTTCAATTGATCGAAGTAGGTCAGCCCGCCCCGGATCTTGAACGCACCCACCGGCGTGTGGTTCTCGTGTTTCACCCAGCAGTCGGCCCCCAGGCGCTGCGACAGCGTGCCCCAGCGGTACTGAGGCGTGGCCTGGAAAGAGCGGTAGACCACCTGGGCGGCGGCTTCGATGTCGCGCAGGGTCGGCAGTTGTTGGGGCATGGGCGGCATCGGTTGGGTCAGATGTGGGAGCGCAGCGTGCACGGGCCCTGGGGTGTGGTGAGTTCAGCGGTGAGCGCGGCCGGGCCTGTGGTGACTGCCCTGTCGGCGAGGCCGATGCTGCTCAGCGCGGCTTGCAAACGGTCCGCCTCAGGGTGGCGAAGCGAGAGACCACGCAGCGTGAGATCGCTGATCGGCAGGGTGTCGGTGGGATGCGCGCCGCCCCACTGAATGAGCGTGGGCAGCGCGCCATTGAACAGGCGCTGGCCGTCGTCGCGCACCGTGATGCGCCATTGCAGCAGGCCGCCGGGTGTGGGGCGCGAGGCGGTGAGCGCAGGGCCGCGATCGATGCCCAGTGCGTTGAGTTTCTGGCTGGCCGCGTCGATGTCGGTCACGCTGGCCACCCAGTGCACCAGCTGCGGCCCGTGCTGCGCCAGCCGGGTTTGCAGGGCCAGGTCGTCCAGATCGAACCAGCGCTTGAGCCCGGCCGGGCGCGTGGGCGTGGCGGTCTGGTTGATCGCGATGATCTCCAGGTAGGCGCGCGGGGCCTGTTCGCTGTGCAGTCGCAGCAGCCGGTTGTGGGTGCCGAACAGCGCGTGTTCACCGCCCGGTGCGGGCGTCACGCCCAGCGTGGCCTCGCACCAGGCCACGCCCTCGTCCAGCGAGCGCGCGGCCACCACCAGGTGGTCGAGCTGCGCGCCGGTCGGCAGGCTCACTGGTTGACCTGCCCGTCGATGCAGGTGACCGACTGGCCGCCGACCCAGACCGTGCCGCTGGCGTCGCGCTGAATGAACACGCGGCCCTCGCGCGCCAGCGCTGTGCCTTGCGCGGCCACGTAGCGCTCGGGCGCCAGGCCGGCGCCGATCAGCCACTGCGCGAGCGCGGCGTTCAGGCTGCCGGTGACCGGGTCTTCGCATAGGCCGTTGTTGCCGGGGAAGAAGGCGCGCACTTCGAACTGGGTGTCGTGCGCTCCTCGTGCGCCGACCACGCCGATCTTTCCGCGCGGGCCGACCACGCCGATGTCCAGCCCGGCCAGCACCGCGCCGTCGGGCCGGAGCGCCAGCACCTGCTCGGCGCTGCGCAACATGACGCCACGCCAGTTCGGCCCGTTGTCGCACCAGGCGTGGGCGGTGATGTCTTCACGCGCCACGCGCAGGCCTCGGGCGATCAGGGCTACGTCGGCTTCGGGCAGCGGACCGCTCTTGATCAGCGGTGGCGCCGCGAACGCGAGCCGTTGGCCGTCGCGCCGCAG
>JALOSH010000463.1 GCA_025458545.1 Hydrogenophaga sp. | reverse complement strand
CACCGCCGCCTTGCTGGCCGAGCGGCGCAAGGCGCGTGGCCTCAAACTCAATTACCCCGAAGCGGTGGCGCTGATCAGCGCGGCGGTGATGGAAGGCGCGCGCGACGGCAAGACCGTGGCCCAGCTCATGAGCGAAGGCCGCGCCGTGCTGACCCGCGCGGATGTGATGGAAGGCATCGCCGAAATGATTCCCGACATCCAGGTCGAGGCCACCTTCCCCGACGGGACCAAGCTGGTCACGGTGCATCAACCGATACTCTGACCCCCCCGCGCCGCGCTGTGCGCGTCACCCCCCAGGGGGCGATGCGAGTGGCCCGGCGAAGCCGGTTCCACCGCATCCTTGACAAAGACACTTCTCTCCACCGCAACTGCAGAGGTCCCCATGAAACTGCTTTCCAAATCCGTGACGGCTGCCACCGCCTTCGCCACCCTGCCCGCTTTTGCCCATGAAGGCCATGGCCTGTTCGGCAGCCACTGGCACGCCACCGATGTGCTCGGCTTTGTCGCCGTGGCCGCGCTGGTGGGGGTGGCGATCTGGATGTCCCGCAAGTGAGGGCCGCGCCATGATCCCCGGCGAACTCTTCATCGAAGCGGGCGATCACGCCCTCAACCCCGGCCGCGTCGGGCTCACGCTGGTGGTGCAGAACACCGCCAACCGCCCTGTGCAGGTCGGTTCGCACTACCACTTTGCCGAGACCAACGCCGCGCTGTCGTTCGACCGCGCCGCCGCGCAGGGCAAGCGCCTGAACATTGCGAGTGGCACCGCGGTGCGCTTCGAGCCTGGGCAACAGCGCACCGTCGAACTGGTGGATTTTTCGGGTGACCGCATCGTGCATGGCTTTCGCGGCCTCACCCAAAGCAAGCTCTGACCCAAGGAAAGCCCGACAACATGGCCAGCATTTCCAAACGCGCCTATGCCGACATGTTCGGCCCCACCGTCGGCGACCGGGTTCGCCTGGCCGACACCGGCCTGCTGATCGAGGTCGAGAAGGACTACACCCTGGCCGCTGGTGGCTACGGTGAAGAGGTCAAGTTCGGCGGCGGCAAGACCATCCGCGACGGCATGGCACAGAGCCAGCGCACGCGCGCCGAAGGCGCCGTGGACACGGTGATGACCAACGCGCTCATCATCGACCACTGGGGCATCGTCAAGGCCGACATCGGTTTGAAGGGCGGCCGCATCGTCGCCATCGGCAAGGCGGGCAACCCGGACACACAACCGGGTGTGGACATCATCATCGGCGCGGGCACCGAAATCATCAGCTGCGAAGGCAACATCGTCACCGCCGGCGGCATCGACAGCCACATCCACTTCATCTGCCCGCAGCAGATCGACGAAGCGCTGGCGTCGGGCGTGACCACCATGCTCGGCGGCGGCACCGGCCCGGCCACCGGCACCTTCGCCACCACCTGCACACCCGGCCCCTGGCACATCGAGCGCATGCTGCAAGCCGCCGACGGCTTTGCCATGAACATCGGTTTTCTGGGCAAAGGCAACGCCAGCCAGCCCGCGCCGCTGCGCGAGCAGATCGACGCCGGCGTGATCGGCTTGAAGCTGCACGAAGACTGGGGCTCCACGCCGAGCGCCATCAGCAACTGCCTGGACGTGGCCGAAGAAACCGACACCCAGGTGGCGCTGCACAGCGACACGCTCAACGAGTCCGGCTTTGTCGAAGACACCATCGCTGCCACCAAGGGCCGCACGCTGTGCGCCTTCCACACCGAGGGTGCGGGCGGCGGCCACGCGCCCGACATCATCCGCGTGGTCGGCGAGGCGAACTTCCTGCCCAGCTCCACCAACCCGACCATGCCCTACACCGTCAACACGCTCGACGAGCATGTGGACATGCTGATGGTCTGCCACCACCTGGACGCTGGCATCCCCGAAGACCTGGCCTTTGCCGAGAGCCGCATCCGCCGCGAAACGATCGCGGCCGAAGACATCCTGCACGACATGGGCGCGATCAGCATCATGAGCAGCGACAGCCAGGCCATGGGCCGGGTGGGTGAGGTCATCATCCGCACCTGGCAGACGCACCTGGCAGACGGCCGACAAGATGAAGAGCCAGCGCGGCACGCTGCCGGAAGACAGCTCGCGCAACGACAACTTCCGCGTCAAGCGCTACGTCGCCAAGTACACGATCAACCCAGCCATCGCCCACGGCATGTCGCACATCGTGGGTTCACTCGAAGTCGGCAAGTGGGCCGATCTGGTGGTCTGGAAACCGGCTTTCTTCGGCGTCAAGCCCGCGCTGGTCTTGAAGGGCGGCAGCATCGCACTGGCTGCGATGGGTGACCCCAACGCGTCCATTCCCACACCACAGCCGGTGCACTACCGGCCGCAGTTCGGCGCCTTCGGCGGTTCGCTGGCCAAAGGCAGCTTCACCTTTGTGTCGCAGGCCGGTCTGCAGACGGGTGTGCGCGAGCGCTTCGGCTTGCAAAAAACCACGATCGCTGTGCAGGGTTGCCGCGGCGTCACCAAAGCCCACATGGTGCACAACAGCTACCTGCCCAAGATGGAGATCGACCCGCAGCGCTACACCGTGCGCGCCGACGGCGTGCTGCTCACTTGCGAACCTGCCAGCAAACTGCCCATGGCCCAGCGATACTTTCTGTTTTGATAGCACCGCAGACGGACCGGCATGGGGCCGACGGTTTGAGCGGACAACAGGGAAGAAACCATCACATGCTTCAAGTCTCGAAACTCATTCCCCAAGGCCAGGGTCTGGCGCCGGTG
>JALOSH010000080.1 GCA_025458545.1 Hydrogenophaga sp. | reverse complement strand
GCGGCGGTGCCGGTGGTGATCAGCGCCGACAAGAACGTGAAGTACGAAACCGTGGTGAAGGTCATGGACACCTTGCAGCGCGCGGGCGTCACCCGCGTGGGCCTGTCGGTGCAGACCACGCGCTGAATACCTGGCCATGAGCAGCAGCTTCGCGCTCTCCCGACACGCCCGCGAAGAGCACCTGAACCTCGCGCCACCGCGCCCGGGCCACTGGCTCGGCCCGGTGGCCCTGGCACTGGCAGCGCATGGTCTGCTGGTGGCCGCACTCACCTGGGGAGTGGGTTGGAAGCAGGACGCCGAACCTGCGGTGTTCGAGGCCGAACTGTGGTCGCGCCTGCCGGTGCAGGCAGCGCCGCGCGCTGTCGATCCTCCACCTTTGCCACCCCCACCACCCCAGCCCGTGGTGCGGCCCGAACCTCGCCCGGCACCACCACCACCCGGCCCGAGCGAGGCGCAGATCGCGACCGAGCGGGCTCAAAGGCAAAAAGCCGAGGCCGAAGAACGGCGCGATCGGGAGAGAGAAGCGGCGCAGAAGGAGGCGGCGTTGAAAAAGGCGGCTGCCGAGAAGCTGGCTGCGGATCGGCGAGCGCTGGCCGAGAAAAAGGCGGCCGACGAGAAGCGCGAAAAGGAACTCGCAGAGGCTGAAGCAAAACGGCGGGAACAGCTGCGCGCAGACCAGATGGCACGCATGATGGGCCAGGCCGGCGCCAGCGGCGGCCCGGCCGCCACCGGCACGGCGCAGCAGTCCAGCGGCCCTTCGCCGGGCTACGGCGCGCGGGTGGTGGCCCGCATCCGCCCCAACGTGGTGTTCACCGAAACCATCGTGGGCAACCCGCGCGCCGAGGTCGAGGTGCGCACACTGCCCGACGGCACCATCACCAGCCGCCGCATCGTCAAGAGCAGCGGCAACGCCGACTGGGACGAAGCGGCGCTCAAAGCCATCGACCGCACCGCCACGCTGCCGCGCGACACCGACGGGCGCGTGCCCTCCTCGCTCATCATTGGACTGCGACCGCTCGACTGAGCGCGGTGGTCGGCTCCCGCCAGGGCCTGCCGAATCCCATCAATCGAACACGATCTCGGCACGCCGCTCGTGCGCCTGCGCGGTCCAGCTGGCCAGTGCGGCGTCGGTGGGGAAAAACAGTGCCCGGTCGTCCAGTTGAAGCTCGCACTGCGCACCCTCGCGCTGCAGCGCCAGCCGCACCGGAAGGCCGCGCACCAGCTCGCCCTGGTCGGTGAGCTCGCGCCGGGGCGGGAACTCGCGCACCAAGGCGGCCACGGCCGGCGCGCTGCCGTTCACCGCCACCCGAAGGAACTTGCCGAAGCGGCAGCGCGCAGCGGCCAGGTCCCAGATCTGCTGGATCTTCAGCCGCAAGCCACCCGAGAAGCGGTCCGGCTGGGCCATCGCCTGCACCACGATCAGCTCGTCGTCTTTCAGTATGTGGCGGTGCTGGTTGATCAGGTTCTCATCGGCACTGACTTCGAGCACCGCGGTCTTGTCGTCGATCTTGAACAGCGCGAGCTTGCCGCGCTGGCCGTTGATGACGCGGAAGTCGGTCACGATGCCGGCCAGGATCACCGGGTCGCGGCTCTCCTTCACGTCGGCCAGCGCGGTGCGCGCAAAACGCCGCACCTCGCGCTGCACCTCGTCGAACAAATGGCCCGAGAAGTAGAAACCGATGGCGGTTTTTTCGAGCGAGAGCCGCTCCTTCACGCCCCAGGGCGTGGTGGGCACCAGCTCGGGTTCTTGCGTGCTCGATCCGTGGTCGTCGTCGCCGCCCATCATGTCGAACAGGCCACCCTGGTTGGCGTTGGCCACGCTGGCGGCGGCGAAGTCGAACGCCACCTCCACCGAGGCCAGCACCTCGGCGCGGTTCAGGTGCAGCGAGTCGAAGGCACCGGCCTTGATCAGCGCTTCCACCGTGCGCTTGTTCAGGCGCTGGCGGTCCACCCGGCGGCAGAAATCGAACAGGCTTTTGAACGGCCCGCTCTCGCCGCCGTTCGGTCCTTCGCCACGGCCTTCGCGCGCCGCCACGATGGCGTCGATGGCCTGCTGGCCGGTGCCCTTGATGGCACCCAGCCCGTAGCGGATGGACTTGTCGGTGATCGGCTCGAAGCGGTGCACACCGCGGTTCACGTCGGGCGCTTCAAAAACAATGCCCATTTTCTGGGCGTCTTCCACCAGCACCTTGAGCTTGTCGGTGTCGTCCATCTCCACCGTCATGTTGGCGCAGAAAAATTCGGCGGTGTAGTGCACCTTGAGCCAGCCGGTGTGGTACGCCAGCAATGAGTACGCGGCGGCGTGCGACTTGTTGAAGCCGTAGCCCGCGAACTTCTCCATCAGGTCAAAAACCTCGTCGGCCTTTTCTTCGCTGATGGCGTTCTTGGCCGCACCGGCGCGGAAGATGGCGCGGTGCTCGGCCATCTCCTCGGCCTTCTTCTTGCCCATCGCGCGGCGCAGCATGTCGGCGCCGCCGAGCGAGTAGCCACCCAGGATCTGCGCGGTCTGCATCACCTGCTCCTGGTAGACCATGATGCCGTAGGTCTCGCTCAGCATCTCGGCCACCAGCGGGTGCGGGTACTCGATCGGTTCGCGCCCGTGCTTGCGCGCCACGAAGCTGGGGATCAGGTCCATCGGGCCCGGACGGTACAGCGCGTTCAGCGCGATCAGGTCTTCCAGGCGGCTCGGTTTGGCGTCGCGCAGCATGCCCTGCATGCCCCGGCTTTCAAACTGGAACACGGCTTCGGTCTGACCGCGCGAGAACAGCGCGTACACCGCCTTGTCGTCCAGCGGCACGTCTTCAAAGCGGAAGTTCTCCTGGCCTTTGTGGCGCTTCATGATGAATTCGCGCGCGATCTCCAGGATGGTCAGCGTCGCCAGACCCAGAAAGTCGAACTTCACCAGGCCGATGGCTTCAACATCGTCCTTGTCGTACTGGCTCACCGCCGAGTCGCTGCCGGGCTGCATGTAGAGCGGGCAGAAGTCGGTGAGCTTGCCCGGCGCGATCAGCACACCGCCGGCGTGCATGCCAATGTTGCGCGTCATGCCTTCGAGCTTTTGCGCCAGCTCGATCAGGGTCTTGACGTCTTCTTCCTTCGCGATGCGCTCGGCCAGCACTGGCTCCATTTCGATGGCGTAGTTGTTCTTGTCGCCATCCACCTTCGGGTTCGGCGGGTACTGCAGCGTCACGCTCATGCCCGGCTTGTTGGGGATCAGCTTGGAGATGCCGTCGCAGAAACCGTAAGAGAAGTCGAGCACGCGGCCCACGTCGCGGATGGCCATGGTGCCGAAGGTGGCGATCTGGCTCACCGCGTCCTTGCCGTAGCGGTCCTTCACGTAGTCGATCACCCGGTCGCGGTTGGACTGGCAGAAGTCGATGTCGAAGTCGGGCATCGACACACGTTCCGGGTTCAGGAAACGCTCGAACAGCAGGTTGTATTGCAGCGGGTCGAGGTCCGTGATGAGCAGCGCATACGCCACCAGCGAGCCCGCGCCGGAGCCGCGCCCCGGCCCCACCGGGCAGCCGTTTTCCTTGGCCCATTTGATGAAGTCCGACACGATCAGGAAGTAGCCCGGGAAGCCCATCTTCAGGATGGTGGTGAGCTCGAATTCCAGCCGCTCCAGGTAACGCGGCCGCTCGGCTTCGCGCTTCACCGGGTCGGGGTACAGGTGCTCGAGGCGACCTTCCAGGCCTTCGTGCGACACATGGCGGAAGTACTCGTCCACCGTCATCACCACGCCATTGACCGGCGGGATCGGGAAGTTGGGCAGCTGCGGCTTGCCCAGCACGAGCGTGAGGCTGCAGCGCTTGGCGATTTCCAGCGTGTTGGCGACGGCGCTGGGAATGTCGGCGAACAGCGCCTCCATCTGCGCAGCGCTCTTGAAGTACTGCTCGCGGGTGAAGCGGCGCACGCGCCGGTTGTTGCCCAGGATCTCGCCGTCGGAAATGCAGACCCGAGCCTCGTGCGCCTCGTAGTCGTCGGGCTGCAGAAACTGCACCGGGTGCGTGGCCACCACAGGCAGGTGCAGGCGTGCTGCGAGTTGCACGGTGGCGCTCACATGGCGTTCGTCGTCGGTGCGCCCGGCGCGTTGCAGCTCCAGGTAAAAGCGGTGGGGGAACAAACCCGCCAGTTGCAACGCCAGATCGGCGGCCCGCTGGGTGTCGCCCTGCACCAGCGCCTGACCCACCGGCCCGGCCTGCGCGCCAGAGAGCAGCAGCAAACCACCGCTGAGTTCCTGCAACCAGTCGAGCTGGATCAGCGCGCCGCTGCGGCCGTCGCTGCGCGTCCAGGCGCGCGCCAGCAGCTCGCTCAGGTTCAGGTAGCCCTGCTTGTCCTGCACCAGCAAGATGACGCGCGGCGCCACCGGCTGGTGGCTGCCTGGCATGGCGCCCGGCGTTTCGTCGCTGAAGCCCTGCAGCATGACCTCGGCACCGAGCAAAGGCTTGACGCCGGCACCGCGCGCGGCCTTGTAAAACTTGACCGCGCCGAACAGGTTGTTCAGGTCGGTGATGGCGAGCGCAGGCTGGCCATCGGCGGCCGCTGCGGCCACCACGTCGTCGATGCGGTTGGTGCCGTCGACGACGGAAAATTCGGTGTGCAGGCGCAGGTGTATGAACATCCGGCCATTTTAGAAGCCTGCTCCCCGGCATCGACTTCGGCGGGCGCCAGTTTTCTGCCGGTCTGCCTCGGCTAACCCCTGCTCCGTGGGGCGCCGCAGGCACCGGCACTACTGGTCTTCGCGCAGGATGTGCAACACCTCGGAACGGAACTCGCGCATGTACAGCACACCCACCACGGCCACCGTGCCCAGCACCAGGGCCAGTGGTGAAAAAAACCAGGCCATGGCAGCGAACGAAAAGTAGTAGGCACGCAGCCCGTCGTTGAAGGTTTCAGCCGCTGCACCCACCATGGCGGCGGCGCGGTCGGCGTAGGTTTTGCGGTCGAACTTGCCCGACTCGAAGTCTTCCGGCGGCGGCATGGAACCAATCACCAGCGACACAAAGGTGTATTGCCGCATGCACCACGAGAAGCGGAAAAACGCGTAGACGAAGATCGCCACGATCACCAGGATCTTGAACTCGAAGACCAGCAAGGTGGTGGTCTGTGCGAACGGGATCTCGCTCATCAGTTCGGTCGCTTTTTCGGTGGTGCCGAGCAGGGCAAACAGGCCACCGATCACCAGGATGGAGGTGGACGAAAAAAACGCCGGGGTGTGCGAAAGCGTCTGGGTGATCACGCCGTCGAGCAGGCGCGGGTCGCGGTGGGTGGCCCGCTTCATCCAGTAGCCGCGGTAGCGGTTGGTGGTCTGGATCAGCGAGCCTTTTTTGATGCCCCACACACGGGCAAACCAGGCGTAACCGACCCACAAAAACAAAAAGCAGACCAGCGCCAGCCAGTCTGCCCAGGGGAGGATGTTGATGATCGTCATGCGCGGATGCTACCCCCGAGCGCCCTTCTTTCGACGATCACGGCGTCGCCATCAGATCCACAGCGGCACCGGTCGCTGCCCCGAAGGCGACGGACCGGTGCCCCGGAACCTGCGGTGCGCTCAGGCCTTGAACTTCGCGGCGGTGGCGGCCACCCGTTCACCGAACAAGCGCGCCGTTTCCAGGTCGCCCGGCAGCATCTCGTTGGCGCCGGCGTCCGAAGGGCTCTGGGCCATGGCGCCGCTGAACGAGCCCACGTAGTTGACGTCGTTGCGCTGGGCGGCCTTGCTGTTGCTGGGCATGAGTCCGGTACCGACCCAGATGCCGCTGTGCTGCATGGACAGGGTGAACAGGTAATGCAGCGTGGACAGCTTGTCACCGTTCATGGTGGCGCTGTTGGTGAAGCCGGCGAACACCTTGTCTTTCCAGGCCTGGGTGAACCAGGCTTTGCTGGACGCATCGGCGAACTTCTTGAACTGCCAGCTGACGGTGCCCATGTAGGTGGGCGATCCCATGATGATCGCGTCGGCCGCATTCAAGCTGTCCCAACCACCTTCGGGCAGGTTGCCGTCGGCGTCGATCGCCAGCAACTCCGCACCAGCGCCATCCGCCACCGATTGCGCCATGCGCTGGGTGTGACCGTAACCCGAGTGATAAACCACCACCACTTTCGCCATGTAAAGCTCCTGTTGATAAGCGCCGCAGCGCGATGAAAAACCGTCAGAAAAAAATCAGGCCACCAGATCGAACACCAGCACCTCGGCGCCATCGCCGTGGCGCAACTGGAGCATCGTTTCGCCGTCCAGCAGGGCGGCATCGCCCGCCTGCAGCCGCTCGCCGTTCACCTCCAGCGCTCCACGGACCAGGTGCACATAGGCTTTGCGGGCCGGGTCCAGCGCCAGCTCGGCGTTTTCGCTACCGTCGAGCAGGCCGGCGTACAGGGCCGCGTCGGCATGGAGGCTCACCGAGCCTTGTGCGCCGTCGGGCGAGGCCACCAGCTTCAGTCGGCCGCGTTTGTCGGCCACTTCGAAACTCTTCTGTTCATAGCCGGGCTCGATGCCCCGCACGTTGGGCTCGATCCAGATCTGCAGGAAATGGGTGGTCTGGTCGGGCGCGTGGTTGAACTCGCTGTGCATGACGCCTTTGCCGGCGCTCATGCGCTGCACGTCGCCGGGGGGAATGCCCTTCACGTTGCCCATGCTGTCCTTGTGCGCCAGGTTGCCCTGCAGCACGTAGCTGATGATTTCCATGTCGCGGTGGCCGTGGGTGCCGAAGCCGGTGCCGGGCGCGATGCGGTCTTCGTTGATCACGCGCAGGTTGCCCCAGCCCATCCAGGCCGGGTCGTGGTAGCCCGCAAACGAAAACGAGTGGTGGCTCTTGAGCCAGCCGTGGTCGGCATAACCACGCTCCTGGGAACGTCGAATCTGCATCATGGTTGGTCTCCGTGCTCGCCAGCATGGGTTGCCGGCATGACCGTATTGTGAACAGTGACGGCCCTGTGCTGGCTCCTGCCATTTGATGGCATCATTCAAATCGGTTGAACGATAGATGCTTGATGCATCAAATCTGGAGTGATTTTCCCCATGGCCATACCCACCCAGCGCGCCGCCCTGTCGCCCGAAAACCTGGGCCTGCTCGAAGCCGTGGCCCGCCTGGGCAGCATGGCCGCTGCAGCCCGCGAGCTGGGCATGGTGCCGAGTGCGCTGACCTATCGGGTGCGCCAGATCGAGGACGCGCTCGACGTGCTGTTGTTTGACCGCAGCGCGCGCCGCGCCCAGCTCACGCCCGCCGGGGCAGAGCTGCTTCGCGCCGGGCAGCACCTGCTCGATGAGCTCGATGCCGTGGCCCAGCGTGTCAAAAGGGTGGCGACCGGCTGGGAACCTCAGTTGACCATCGCAGCCGACGTGGTCATGGCCCGTTCCACCTTGTTCGAGCTCTGCGAGGCGTTTTACGCCACCGGTGCCCCGACTCGGCTGAAGTTGCGGGCCGAGACGCTCTCTGGCACACAGGAAGCGCTGTACAACGGTCTGGCCGACCTGGCGCTGGGCATCACCGGCGAAACCGCTCACCCGTCCGAAATCCAGTCTTTGCCGCTGGGATCGGTGGAATTCGTGTTCGTGGTGGCGCCACACCATCCGCTGGCAGCGGTGGAGCACAAACTCAGCGAGGACGAACGGCGCCAGCACCGCGTGGTGGCGATCGCCGACAGCACTTTGCGCGGCAGCGGACAGACCCACAACATTTCGCCCGGCCAGGACGTGCTCACGGTGCCCACCCTGCTGCACAAACTCGAAGCCCAGTTGCGCGGTCTGGGCGCAGGTTTCCTGCCCTTGCCGCTGGCCCAGCCGTACATCACCGCCGGGCGGCTGGTGGTCAAGGACGTGCAGCGGCCGGACCGCAACATTCGCCTGCAGTACGCCTGGCGCCAGCCACGCGGCAGCCGTGAAACCGGCCGCGCCCTGCGCTGGTGGCTGGACCGACTGCAAAACCCGACCACGCGCGACGCGCTGATGAACAACCACCACCAGACTTGAAACCTGGCGGCCGACGCACCGCACGCACTGCTACAGTCAAGACACATCCACTCCACACACCCTGCGCCATGACCGCTCAGAAGAAGCCCAAAGCCGCCGCTCATCGATCCAAGCCCTCCGCGCCGCGAACACCGATGCACTTTGCCGTGGTGGGTGCGGGCATGGCTGGGGTGGCCTGTGCGCGCACCCTGCTGCAGGCCGGTCACCGCGTCACGGTGTTTGAAAAGAGCCGAGGCTTCGGCGGCCGCATGGCCACCCGCCGCACAGAGTTCGGCGGTTTTGACCACGGCGCCCAATACTTCACCGTGCGCGACAAACGTTTTGCGCGCGCCCTGCTCACGGCCCAGAACGTGGTGCGCCCCTGGAGCGTGAGCACGGTGCGCGTGCTCGACGAGTTCGGTCATGTGCTGGCGAGCGCGCCACCCCCCACCGAGCCGCACTTTGTGGCCACGCCCGGCATGAGCGCCCTGGTCAATTTCTGGATGCAGCCGCTGGTTCAGCCGGAACTGCACGGTGTCAGCCACGCGCGCGCGCTCACCGAAACACGGGTCACGCATCTGGAGCGTGATGCGTTGCACCCGGAACAGTGGCAACTGCGCGCCGAAGACAGCGAAGGCGGGCAACACGTCATCGGCGGTTTTGACCGCGTGGTGCTGGCCTTGCCACACCTGCAGGCGCACGACCTGCTGCTGGCCTCCGGCCACACGCCCGAACTGCGCCGCGAGCTCACCGGCGTGCAGGTCGCGCCCTGCTGGACGCTGATGGTCGCCTACCCCCAGGCCATGCAGCCCGGGCTGCCCCATATCGGCCCGCAGTGGAACGCCGCGCGCAGCACCCACCACCGCATCAGCTGGCTGGCCCGCGAGAACAGCAAGCCCGGGCGCGAGCGCGTCGAGCGCTGGACCATCCAGGCCAGCCCGGCCTGGTCGACCAAGCACCTGGAAGACGACGCCGAGCGCGTCAAGGCCAAACTGCTCAAAGGGTTCGCGGAAATCACCGGCATCCGTGCCACGCCGACCCACGCCGTGGTGCACCGCTGGCGCTTCGCCCAGACCCAGCAGCCGCTGGGCAAGCCCTTCATCCACGACCGGGCGCAGGGCATCGGCCTGTGTGGCGACTGGTGCCTGGGCCACCGGGTGGAAGACGCATTTGTGTCTGGCCTGGAACTGGCGCTCGCGATGATTTGATCCCCCCTGCGCCGCTGCGCGGCTTCCCCCCAGGGGGACCACGCTGGCGGCCGGGCGGAGCCCGTTCCGCGGCGTGCGCTGGCACAGTCACGATCTCCGGAGACCTGGTTTGTCGGCATCCACTCCTTACCGTGGGCGCTTCGCCCCCTCGCCCACCGGCCCGCTGCACGCGGGATCGCTCGTGGCGGCCCTGGCCAGCTGGCTCGAAGCACGCGCCCATGGTGGTGTGTGGATCGTGCGCATGGAAGACGTGGACACGCCCCGCTGTGTGCCCGGTGCCGACCGGCTGATCCTCGACCAGTTGGCCATCTGCGGCCTGCACAGCGACGAACCGGTGGTTTGGCAATCGCAACGCGGCGCGCTCTACCAGGCGGCGCTGGACCGTCTGATCGCCAACGGACAGGCTTACCCCTGTGGGTGCTCCCGCAAAGACATTGACAACGCGCTGCGGGCCCAGGGCGTTCAGCGCGAGCGCCACCACGCCGCGGTCTACCCCGGCACCTGTAGGCCCGAGCGCGGCGGGCTGCGGGGCCTGGAGCCGCGCGCCTGGCGGTTTCGGGTGCCCGATGCGGGTGCCTGGGTGCACTGGAGCGACCAGCGCCTGGGCGCGCAATCGCAGGATGTGGCCACCGAGGTGGGCGATTTCATCCTGCAACGGGCCGACGGCCTCTGGGCCTACCAGCTCGCGGTGGTGGTGGACGACGCGGCCCAAGGCATCACCCACGTGGTACGCGGTGAAGACCTGGCCGACAACACACCCCGGCAAATCCTGTTGCAGCAAGCGCTGGGTCTGCCAACGCCGGTGTACCGCCACACGCCGCTGGTGCTGGGGCACAACGGCGAAAAGCTCAGCAAACAACATGGCGCACCCGCGCTGGACCTGAGCGATCCGCTGGTCGCGCTGAACCGGGCTGCGAAATCACTGGGTCTTCCCGAGGCCCGGGGCACGGTGTCCGAAGCACTGTCCCTTTGGGCGAAGCTCCCCACCATGCACACCGGCTGACGCCTGCCCAGACCGCGAGCGCGCGCCGCCTACAATCTGACCCCCCGACGCCGACCCCGCCATGACCGATCCCCGCCACGCCAGCGCTGCCAAACCCAGACCCGAAGACGCGCCTTACCTGCGCCAGATCAAGAGCTATGTGCTGCGCGCCGGTCGCATGGGTCCGGGGCAGGAACGCGCCTACGCCGAATTCGGCCCGCGCTTCCTGCTCAACTACGGCGCCAGCGCGCCGCTCGACACCACCGCAGCCTTCGGCCGCAGCGCGCCGCTGATCCTGGAAATCGGCTTCGGCATGGGCGGCGCCACGGCGCAGATCGCGCAGGTGCGGCCGGGTGACAACTTCCTCTGCTGCGAGGTGCACGAGCCCGGCGTGGGCGCATTGCTGAAACTGTGCGGCGAAGGCGGCATTGAGAACATCCGCATCTTCCGGCACGACGCCGTCGAGGTGCTGGACCATATGCTGCCCGAGCAGAGCCTGGACGGGGTGCACATCTTTTTCCCCGACCCCTGGCACAAGAGCCGCCACCACAAACGCCGCCTGATCCAGGGGCCGTTCGTGAACCGGCTGGCGCGTCACTTGAAGCCGGGTGGCTACCTGCACCTGGCCACCGACTGGGAGCCGTACGCGCAGCAGATGCTGGAGGTGCTGAGCGCCGAAGCGCTGCTGGCCAACACGGCGTCAGCCGGCGGCGACGGCTACGCGCCCAAACCCGACTACCGCCCCTTGACCAAGTTCGAGAACCGCGGCCTCAAGCTCGGCCACGGGGTGTGGGATCTGGTGTTCCGCCGCATCTGATCAAGGGAAATCACGGGGTGGTCTGGCAACGCACAGACCACAAGGACCGCACGCAGCAACAACAGAAACCCGGGGCTAATCGGGAACGACAGGCGCCTCGTCGCTGCCGAGCACCACATCAGCTGTTTTGCCGATGATCTTGCCGCCGATCCTGGCGGTGCCCACCGCGGCATCCACCGCCAGACCGGCTGCACCCACCGCTGCCGAGGCGGCCAGGTCGGCCACGGCGATCACCGCGCAACCGCTCAGCGCCACGCAAGACACCAGCCCCAGCGCAGCAACCAGGCGTCGAATGCGGGATGGCGCTGGCAAAGCGTTCGATGGGGTGTGGTCCATTGTGGTGCCGGGCAGCTGGGACATAACATGTGGGCGCGCCAAGCGCGACGGGCTGGTTGGAAACGGTCCGAGAATACCGCTCCTGCGGCGCCTGCCTGTAACCACTTCTTTCAACGCTCGCACAAATCGGCACCAACCGTTCCCATGTCACGCTCGTCCCGCCACCCATCCATGCCCGTGCGACACGGCGTGTCGGCCAGCTGCGTGGCCTTGCCGTCGGTGAAGCCGGGCGCGGCACCCTGGGCCAGCACGCTGGACTTTCTGGACCAGCGCATGCCGGATGTGGGTCGCGCCGTGTGGGCGGAGCGGCTGCGGC
>JALOSH010000462.1 GCA_025458545.1 Hydrogenophaga sp. | reverse complement strand
CACCAACCGCCTGCCGCTGGGCAGCGCTGCGCTGGCCGGCACCACCTACCCGCTGGACCGCGAGCGCGTGGCCCGCACCCTGGGCATGGTCGACGAGCAGGGCAACCCGCAGGTTTGCCAGAACAGCCTGGACGGTGTGAGCGACCGCGACTTCGCGATCGAATTCACCGCCGCCGCCTCGCTGTGCATGGTGCACATCAGCCGCTTCAGCGAAGAGCTGATTTTGTGGATGAGCCAGAACTTTGGCTTCGTGAAGATCGCCGACCGCTTCACCACCGGCAGTTCCATCATGCCGCAGAAGAAAAACCCCGACGTGCCCGAACTCGCGCGCGGCAAGACCGGCCGCGTTGTCGGCCACCTGATGGGCCTGATCACGCTCATGAAGGGCCAGCCCCTGGCCTACAACAAGGACAACCAGGAAGACAAGGAGCCGCTGTTCGACACCGTGGACACGCTCAAGGACACGCTGCGCATCTTTGCCGAGATGGTGGGCGGCCAGTTGAACCCGGCCACCGGCGCCAAGGAAGGCGGCATCACCGTCAACGCGCAGGCCATGGAAGCCGCCGCCAACAAGGGCTACGCCACCGCCACCGACCTGGCCGACTACCTGGTGAAGAAGGGCCTGCCGTTCCGCGACGCGCACGAAACCGTGGCCCACGCGGTGAAGGCCGCCACCAGCCACAACTGCGATCTGTCCGAGCTGCCGCTGACGGTGTTGCAAGGCTTCAACGCGTCGATTGAGAAAGACGTGTACGAGGCCCTGAGCCTGCGCGGCAGCCTGAACGCCCGCAACACCCTGGGCGGCACCGCGCCCAGCCAGGTAAGGGCTCAGATCGCCCGTCACCGCCAGCGCCTGGCCTGAGCCACGGACTGCACCCGTTCAGCGGCCTGTTCGTGGTGCTGAGCGCGCTCAAGAAGCGCCCGCCGGGGCCGATGAAAAGAGCATGCCGTCCTGGTGTCTTGGGCGGTCGTCCAGCCCCCGGGAGTGCCTGCCGTGATGTATTTTGTGTT
Source organism: Hydrogenophaga sp. (assembly GCA_025458545.1). Next base: position 3,069 of record JALOSH010000462.1, on the reverse strand, counting down.
GTTGATCGCCGCCGTGGTGGCGTTCGCTGTGGTCTGGTTCGTGCTGCGCCGCCCAGCCGCGGCCACCCCGCGGCCGCTGCCCTTGCCAGCGCAGGTCAACCCGCCGGTGGCTCAGCGCCGCACCGCCACCACCAGCGCATCTGGTCAGACGCCCACGCCCGCCGGGCCAGCCACAACCGCGCCACCACCTCGGCCCGAACTGGCCAGCTTCCAGTGGCGCAGCGAGTCCGATCTGGACGCCGCCCAACGCGACAAGCTGCTGGCCGCGATCCAGGGCATCCCGCGCCCGCCCCGCTCGATGCAGCAGCTGCTGTCGCCCGAGTTCGTGGCCAAGGCCAGCTCGGCCGACCTGAGCGACCTGGTCATGGCCGAGCCGCTGATCGCCGCCAAGGTGCTGTCCACGGTCAACGGCCCGTTCTACGGCTTGCAGAAACCGGTCACCAACATCGGCCAGGCGGTCACTTTTCTCGGCATCAACACCGTGCGCAGCATCTGCCTGCAATACATGCTGGCCGAGGCCTTCAAGCCCAAACTGGCCGAATCCCAAAAAGCCTTTGACGCGATCTGGAAAGCCAGCGCCATCGCCAGCGAACTCGCTGTGCGCCTGGGCAAAGCACTCAACCTGCCCGACCAGGGCGGCGTGGCCACCCAGGTGGTGCTGGGCTTTGTGGGCCAGCTGGCCACCGCCTCGCTGATTCCACCCGCCGGCCTGCCGCAATGGCTGGCTCGCGACCGACTGGAACGCGCCCGGCTCGAACAGGACCTGCTGGGCCTCAACGCCACCGAATGCGGCGTCTTGCTGATGAAAGGCTGGGAGTTGCCACCCGGCCTGATCGCCGACGTGGGCGACACCGGGCGCCTGCTGGTCACACCACCGGCCCTGACCGACGCAGCCCGCCTGCCGCGCCTGGCGCTGGGTTATCTGTGCGCTCGCCTGGGCGAGCGGCTCGCCCTGCGGCAACTCCCGCCAGAGCCTGGGCCACCCCGCCCTGGCACGGCTGGACGCAGCATTGCAAGCGCCCGAGCTGCTGATGACGGTGCGCCTGATGCTGGGCCAGGCCACGTCCTGAGCCTGCGGCGGCGGCCCGGCCAGCGATGGCGCGGCACAATGCGGGCGGTCGGGACCTTGACCCGGATCAAGCCGCACCCGCACCGCCCCGATTAGAGTCGCGCACCATGAACACCACCGCCACGCCAGACGCTCCCGCCGCCACCGCCCGCCTCACCTGGGCGCCATCGCTCGAAACCGGCGACGCCCGGCTCGATGAAACGCACGAAGAGTTTGTGGAGATGCTCAACCAGTTGCTGGCCACGCCGCCCAGTGAACAACTGCCGCAGTACAAGCGCTTCGTCGAGCACACCGAGGCCCATTTCGCGCAAGAAGAACGCTGGATGGTGGCCACCGGCTTCGAACCCGACAACTGCCACGCCAGCCACCACGCCACCATCCTCGAGACGTTGCACGCCGTGGTATCGCACTACGAAACCGACGACCCAGACATCATCACCCGGCTGGCGGAGGCACTGGTGGAATGGTTCCCGCAACACGCCGCCACCATGGACGCTGGGCTGGCGCTGCACATGAAAGCCGTGGGTTACGACTCCCGCACCGAGAGCCTGGCCGACCCGGGCACGGTGCGCCCCGCCACCATGAGCGGCTGCGGCAGCGTCAGCTGCAGCTGACCCGGGGTTCTGCCGCGGCGCTGCCAGCCAGGCGCCGCGAACCCGTCATTTGCGCTGGTCGCTGATCCAGTCGGCCAGCGCGAACAGCAGGCCAACAGCAGGCCCGACATCACAAAGGTCAGGTGGATGGCGATCTTCCACTTCAGCTGCTCGCTGGTCAGCGTGGTGCTCACCAGAAAAGCCTTGAGCAATTCCACCGCCGAAATCGCCACGATGGCGCCGATCAGCTTCATCTTCAAGTCGGCAAACCCGACCTTGCCCATCCAGGCCGGACGGTCCTCGTGGTCGCCGATGCTCAGCTTGGAGACGAAGTTCTCGTAAGCGCTGAACACGATGATCAGCAACAGCACCGCGATGAGGGCGGTGTCCACCAGCGTGAGGATGGAAATCACCGTGTCGTGCTCGATCATGCCCAGCACGCCCTGGATCAGCAGCGCCATTTCTTTGAAGAACTTGATCAGCAGCACCCCCATGCTGACGATCAGGCCCAGGAAAAACGGCACCAGCAGCCAGCGGCTGGAGAAGATGAGTTTTTCCAGCGTCAGCTCGACTTTGTTGGGGGTGGCAGGCATGGCGCAGGGCTCGCGTTGAACAAGCACGCAAGCATAGCGAAAGATGCGGGCGGGGGTATGACGGTACCCCGGGCCGGCCGCTGGTGAGGCGGCCCCAGCCTCACACCAGGGTGTTCACCTGCGTCCCCACCGCTCCGCCGCTGGCCAGCGGCAGGTTGCCCGGCACGGCGTTCAGCAGCGCCGCAGACGCCGACTCTTGCAGGTCCATGGACTTTTTCAGAACCAGGATTTGCGCTTCCTGCGCGGTCTGGCCCTGCTGTATCTGCAGCACGCGGTCCACCAGCAGGGCGGGGGAAATATTCATGTCCATGGTGGATTCCTTCACGGTGGAGCCTGTTGTATCGGCCCCTACACCCGCCAACTTGACTCGCACCCTTGTCAGCCGCGTAACCAAACGAACACAATTCCGAAAAGCCACGGGCCAAGACCCACACAACGCCACCCAGGGAGGGCCGCCACTTGAACCAAGCCAGCGCACAGCCGCGCCCATTTCATCTTCGCGTCGACCGCACACTCACCCACCCGCAGGTGATCGCCCTGCTGGAAGAGCACCTGGCCGGCATGCGCGCCGCGTCACCCCCCGAATGCGTGTTCGCGCTCGACCTGGACGGCCTGCGCCAGCCCGACATCACCTTCCTCACCGCCTGGCGCCTGCCCGAAAACGGCTCACCGCACGAAGAGGGCGAACTGGTCGCCATGGGCGCCCTGAAAGAACTGGTGCCCACCACCGTCGCCGAAGGCGGCCACGGCGAACTCAAGTCCATGCGCACCAGCGCCCGCCACCTGCGCCAGGGCGCCGCACAGGCCATCCTCA
>JALOSH010000461.1 GCA_025458545.1 Hydrogenophaga sp. | reverse complement strand
ACGAAGATCGCGATGATGATGCTGGAGACGTTGAGGTTGTTCCACTCGTCCCAGACCCAGAAGCCGATGCCCACGCCGCCGGTCAGCATCTCGGCCGCCACGATCACCAGCCAGGCGGTGCCCACCGCCAGCCGCACGCCGGTCAGCAAATAGGGCAGCACAGCGGGGAACAGGATCTTGGTGAAGATCTTCCATTCGCTCAGGTTGAGCACGCGGGCGACGTTCAGGTAGTCCTGCGGCACGCGCTGCACGCCCACGGCGGTGTTGATGATCATGGGCCAGATGGAACAAATGAAGATGGTCCAGATAGCGGCCGGGTTGGCGCCCTTGAACACCAGCAGCCCGATGGGCAGCCAGGCCAGCGGCGAGACCGGGCGCAGCAGGCTGATGAGCGGGTTGAACATGCGCGAGAGAAACACCGAACGGCCAATGGCAAAGCCCGCCGGAATGCCCACCAGCGCTGCCATGCCGAAGCCCAGGGCCACCCGCTCCAGCGAGGCCAGCACGTTCCAGCCCACGCCCTGATCGTTCGGGCCATTGCTGTAGAACGGATCAGAGAACACCTGCACCGCTTGCTTCCAGGTTTCGATGGGCTTGGGGATGCCGCTGCCGGTGCTGGTGGCCAGCAGGTGCCACACCAGCACCAGCAAGCCCAGTCCCAGCACCGGTGGCAGCACCGCCATCCAGAAGCCTCGGAAATCGCGCGCCGGCTTCTTGGGGGCCGGTGCGGCGGTGGCGGAGGGCATCGGTAAGGTCATGGCTTGGGCGATGGGCGACGGGGTGGGGCTGGCGACCGGGGCCTCCAGCGGTGAGTGAAAAACAGCGGCAACCATGGTGGGTGTCCTTTCAATACAGAGCAGCGAGAGCGGTGTCTTCAATTCCAGATCGCCGCGGAACCGGCTTTGCCGGGCCGCCAGTGATACCCCCCAGTGGGGGGTGACGCGCGCAGCGCGGCGCGGGGGGCGTCAAGCCTCATGCTTTGATCTTGAAACCGTCTGCGTACTTGGCCGGGTCCTTGCCGTCCCACACCACACCGTCCATCAGCTTGCTGCTGCGCATGTCGGATTTGGGCAGCGGTGTCTTGCTGGCGGTGGCGGCTTGTTTGTAGATGTCGATGCGGTTGACTTTTTTTGCCACGGCCAGGTAGTCCGGGTGGCTCTTGAGCAAGCCCCAGCGTTTGTGCTGGGTCAGAAACCACATGCCGTCGCTGAGGTAGGGGTAGTTCACCATACCGTCGTTGTAGAACTTCATGTGGTTCGGGTCGTCCCAGGTCTTGCCCAGTCCGTTCTGGTAGCGGCCCAGGATGCGCTGGTTGATCGCATCCACACCGGTGTTCACATAGGCCCGCTGGGCAATCGTCTCGGCCATCTTGAGTTTGTTCTGCAGACCCGTGTCGATCCACTTGCTGGCCTCCAGGATGGCGGCCGTCACGGCGCGCGCGGTATTGGGGTTCTTCGCCACGAAGTCGGCCGAAGTGCCCAGCACTTTTTCGGGGTGGTCTTTCCAGATGTCCTGCGTCGTGTTGGCGGTGATACCGATGCCGTCCATGATGGCGCGGTGGTTCCAGGGCTCGCCCACGCAGAAGCCGTCCATGTTGCCCACGCGCATGTTGGCCACCATCTGCGGGGGTGGCACCACGATGGCGCGCGTGTCTTTGAACGGGTCGATGCCGGCGCTGGCCAGCCAGTAGTAGAGCCACATGGCGTGGGTGCCGGTGGGAAAGGTCTGGGCGAAGGTGTATTCGCGCTTCTCGGCGGCCATCAGCTTGGCGAGCGAGGGGCCGTCCACAGCGCCCTTGTCGGCCAGCTTTTTCGACAGCGTGATGGCCTGGCCGTTGTGGTTCAGGTTCATCAGCACCGCCATGTCTTTCTGCGGGCCGGAGGTGCCCAGCTGCAGGCCGTAGATCAGGCCGTAGAGCACGTGCGCCATGTCGAGTTCGCCATTGAACCACGCTGGCGCAGTCGGTCAGCGGGATGAAGCCGATCTTGACCTCGGCCTTCTCGGGCGCGTCGGAGCCGGCGGCCCAGACACCGCTGTGGCCCAGGGTGGAGAAGAAGGTGGCGGCTGCCGCGCCCTTCTTGATGAAGTCGCGGCGCGAGTTGTCGGCACCAGCGTCGGCTGGGGCGGGTGTGGCGGTCGTGGGGGTGTTCGCGGACATGTCCAACTCCTTGCAAATGAAAAACCGGAAGCCCAAACAACAACGGCGCCCATCGCTGGACCTGCGGTGTGCAGGTCGGCAATGGACGCCGTTGTCCGTGTCTGGGGAGACTGTGAGTACCCGAACCGCCATTGGCCCTGGTACCTTGGTATGAGCTATGCAGGGACCGTGCCAACCCGAGGGTTTCTACCCACGATGGCCCTGAGGTGCTTGATCTGTAAAGGAAATCTTCAGGGTTGCGGCGGTTGTCGGCCTGACCCTAGGCCCAGTGAGGCGGTTGCCAGCTTGGTGCATGCACCGAGCAGGGCGCCCGGGCGCACGCTCTTTGTGCGCTGCAGCAGTCGACTTCAGCGCCCGCGCTGCGGCAGCACCTCGGCCATGGCCAGCACCGCTTCGGCCACTTCCACCAGGCGACGGTTCTGGTTCATGGCCATCTGGCGCATTGTCTTGTGGGCCTCGTCTTCGCTGAGCTGGCGGTGCGCCATGAGCAGGCCCTTGGCGCGCTCCACCGTTTTGCGTTCGGTCAGGCTGGCCCGCACCGTGTCGAGCTCGTCGCCCATGCTTTGCAGGCGCTTCGCCTGGTCCTGCACCAGCTCAAGAATCGACCGCTCCACTTGCGGTCCGTAACCCTGGCCTGGGTGCGTCAGGCCCATCGGCAGCGGCTGGGCCGTTCCGGAATCTTCAAAGAAGTCGGCTTCATCACGGGTGCTGAGGCTGCTCATGCTGTCCCTGAGCTGTTCAAAAGCCGCCAGCTCTTGCTCGGCCATCTGCAAGCGCTGGCGGCACAAAGCCAGCAGTTCGGCGGTCAGGGCGTCTTCCACCGATTTCATGGCGTCGATGCGGGTGGTGCAGGCGTCGAACCAGGCCTGGCTCAGGCCAGCGTCCAGCGCCTGGCCGGCCGCTGTGGTGCCCAATATGCGGCGCTGGCGCTCCAGCAAGGCCAGTGGCTCGGGGCGCTGAGCCTGTAGCCAGGCGCTGCGCAGCGCGTCGCTGGCGAAGTCGGCGAACACCTGCAGACAACGCTCTTGTGATTCGATCAAATGCAGCAGCCGTTGCTGGCCATCGGCGTCCGCCCGGCCGGCAGCGAACAGGGCCGAGCCGGTGGCGCGTTCCTGGCCGGCAAACTCTTTGCCCTGCAGAAAGTTGAACAGCGCCACCAACCGGCGCGAGATCTCAGGGTCCCAGGCGCTGTCGGCGGCTTCGAACACCACCGCCAGCAGTGCGTTGATAAGGCGGATGTAGGCCGCCGTGGCGCGTGCCGCGGTCCAGGATTGGGCCTCGACCCGCTCCCGCAGCCGGGGCAGGGCGCTCAGACCTTGCAGCGCGTAGGCGATGCGACCAAACAGCCGCGCCCGGCTGCCGCTCTGCGCCGCTTCGGTGTCCAGGCTGTCAAAGCTGATCAGCACCCGGGCTTGGAGCGCTTCCGACTGCGCGACCTGTGCCGCGCGCTCGTCGGACCAGCGCTGACCCTTGGAGGCCAGGTACAGATTGGACAGACCGCGCTCGCGCTGCAACGCATGCACCAGGTGGCCGGCGGCGTCCACCAGTGCGCTGGTGAGCGCGAGC
>JALOSH010000460.1 GCA_025458545.1 Hydrogenophaga sp. | reverse complement strand
GTCGTCGTTGCTGATGCGCTTGATGCCCCAGCGCATGCCCTGCACGCTGTTGGGGCTGTCGGCGTCGGGCGGGCCGAACATGGCCAGGCACTTCCACCAGTATCGGTTGACCGCATCCTGCACCATGGCCTTCTGCTCGGCCGTGCCCTGCATCATCACCAGCAGCGCTTCGTAGCCCTGGCGCTGGTGGAAGCTTTCTTCCTTGCAAACGCGGATCATGGCGCGGGCGTAGGGGCCGTAGCTGCAGCGGCACAGCGGGATCTGGTTCATGATCGCCGCGCCGTCCACCAGCCAGCCGATCACGCCCACATCGGCCCAGTTGAGCGTCGGGTAGTTGAAGATCGAGCTGTATTTGGCTTTGCCGCTGTGCAGCCCGTCGAGCATGCCTTGCGCTTGAGGCTGGGTGCGCGGCTGATCCAGTTGCCCTCGGGCAGCATGCCCACGATTTCGCTGTGCGCGTGCTGGCTGATCTGGCGCACCAGGGTTTTGCGGTAGGCATCAGGCATCCAGTCGCGCGGCTCGATCTTGCCGTCGGCGTCGATCACGGTGTCGAAATGCGCCTGCAGCGCGGCGTCTTCGGCTCGGATCGGCGTGGCGGCGGGCTTGGCGCTGCTCTTCGCATCGCCGTCGCTCACGGAAAAGGATTGGGTGTACATGCGCTTCTCCTGCACCCGCGGATTCGGGTGGAAACGCAGTATAGGGAATTAACCGACCGATCGGTTGGTTAATTTGAAGTTAGGGGATTGGGGTTTGTCCTGAGCACCTACCAGACGGTGGTCGATACCTCTTAGAGTCCAGCCATGAAAAGCACTCACTTACGCTCGACCAGTGTCCTTTCTGCGACTGTCCTGTCCATCGGTCTGTTGCTGACGGCCTGCGGAGGTGGCGACGAGGGCAGCGGCGCGATCGAGGCACCAGCGGCGGTCACACCGGCCCCGGTGGTCGATGGCAGCGGATCCGGTGCGGTGGGCGGCGCCGGCCTGATCGCTCTGGATGCCGCCACCAGCTGCGATCTGCCGGATTTCCGCTCCAGCCTGCTGCAGCAGATCAACGCCGCCCGCACCAGCGCCCGCTCCTGCGGCGGCACTGCCTTGCCGGCGGTGAGCCCCCTGGCCTGGAACGATCGCCTGTTCTCGGCGGCCGCCCGCCATTCGCGCGACATGGCCCAGAACAACTACTTCTCGCACACCGGGCTGGACGGTCGTTCTTCGTCCCAGCGCATCAGCGCCGAAGGCTATGCATGGTCCTGGTCGGGAGAAAACATCGCCGCCGGGCAGACCAGCGTGGCGTCGGTGATGAACGGCTGGCTGGCCAGCGAAGGCCACTGTCGCAACATCATGCGAGCGGAATACCGTGACGTGGCGGTCAGTTGCGTGCAGCGGACCGGCAGCACCTATGGCCGCTACTGGACCATGGTGCTCGCCCGCCCGCGGTGAACAAAGGCTCAGCCGCCCGCTTCCACACTGTGCGCGCGGCCACGCCCGCGCCCAAGCTGAGCCAGGACGAGCGGCAAGGTCTCCGAGAGCTGTGCTTTCAGCGTGTGCGGCGGATTGACCACAAACATGCCGCTGGCGGTGAGCCCGGGTCGCTGGTCGGGTTCCAGGTCTTTCTGCCCGATGTTGAGCGTCGCGTGCAGCCAGGGGCGCTGCGCCTGGTTGCACAGGGTTTTGAGGCGGCGCGGCAGATCGTGGGCCTCGGCGCGCGGGATGATGGGATACCACACCAGGTAGGTGCCGGTCGGAAAGCGCTTGATGCACTCTTGTATGCAGGCGCTCACTTTCCCGTAGTCGCTTTTTATTTCGTAGCTCGGGTCGATCAGCACCAGCGCTCGTTTGGAGCCCGTGGCCGAGGGCGGCGGAGGGAGCAGGGGTTTGAGACCTTCGAAACCATCTTGCAGGGCGACCGCAATCTGGCGACCGGCTTCCAGCTGGGCGATGTTGGCGCTCAGCGTGCGGCTGTCGGTCGGGTGCAGTTCGAACAGCTTGAGCCGGTCGCGCGACTCGGTGCGCATCAGCGACTGCATGACGAAGGGCGAGCCCGGGTAGACGCGCAGGCTGCCGCTCGGGTTGAAGCTGGCGATCAGGTCCAGGTAGTCGTCCAGCACGGTGCTGGACGGTGCGGCCTCGCCCACCGCCGGGCGCAGGGCCGCCATCAGCTTGACAATGCCGTCGGCCGCTTCGCCGCCCTTCTCGGCGTAGTCGCCATCGAGCCGGTACAGGCCAGCACCCGCGTGCGTGTCGACCAGCGTGATCGCTGGCTCCTTCAGCATCAAGTGCCGCAACGCGGCGATCAGCGTGAGGTGTTTGAGCACGTCGGCGTGGTTGCCGGCGTGAAAGGCGTGGCGGTAACTGAACATGCCGGCATGTTAGCGCCCGCGCACCGCCGCCGGGAGAAACTTGCCAGCGACCGGCAGAATTTCGTACAATGGAAAGCTTCGCAGCGAAATGCATGGCTCCGCGACGAAGTTCAAACCCCACCTAAGAGTGTTCCGACAGAGAACAACCGACCGTGGAAAAGAGCCGCCATACCACCTCTTTGCAGAGAAATCTCATGACTACTACGTTCAGCGCCAAACCAGCTGACGTGAAGCACGAGTGGTTTGTGATTGACGCAACCGACAAGGTTCTCGGACGGGTCGCCAGTGAAGTGGCCCTCCGACTGCGCGGCAAACACAAGGCCATTTACACGCCTCACGTCGATACCGGTGACTTCATCGTCATCATCAACGCGGCCAAGATCCGCGTCACGGGCACCAAGTCCACCGACAAGATCTACTACCGCCACTCGGGCTATCCCGGCGGTATCTATGCCACCAACTTCCGCGACATGCAGGCCAAGCACCCTGGCCGCGCGCTCGAGAAGGCCGTCAAGGGCATGCTGCCCAAGGGTCCTCTGGGCTACGCCATG
>JALOSH010000079.1 GCA_025458545.1 Hydrogenophaga sp. | reverse complement strand
CCTGCATGTTTTTTCTCAGGAGACATCCATGCCACAGGCGCTTATCTGCGACGCCATCCGCACCCCCTTCGGCCGCTACGGCGGCGCCTTGTCTTCCGTGCGCACCGACGACCTCGGCGCCGTCCCCCTGCGCGCGCTCATGGCGCGCAACCCGGGCGTGGACTGGGCGGCGGTCACCGATGTGCTCTACGGCTGCGCCAACCAGGCCGGCGAAGACAACCGCAATGTCGCCCGCATGAGCAGCTTGCTGGCCGGCCTGCCGCTGGAGGTGCCCGGTGGCACCATCAACCGGCTGTGCGGCTCTGGACTGGACGCGGTGGGCACGGCTGCAAGGGCCATCAGCAACGCGGTGTACGACACCACCATCGGCTGGCGCTTCGTCAACAAGCTCATGAAGGCCCAGTACGGCGTCGATTCGATGCCCGAAACCGCCGAAAACGTGGCGACCGATTTCAAGATCGAGCGCGAAGCGCAGGATCGCATGGCCCTGGCCAGCCAGATGAAGGCCGTGGCCGCCATTCGGGGTGGCCACCTGGCACGGGAAATCTGCCCGGTGAGCATCCCGCAGAAGAAAGGCGATGCCCAGGTGGTGGACACCGACGAACACCCGCGTGAAACCAGCCTGGAGGCGCTGGCCAAACTCAAAGGCGTGGTGCGCCCCGACGGCACGGTGACGGCCGGCAACGCCAGCGGTGTGAACGACGGCGCCTGTGCGCTGCTGCTGGCCGACGAAACCACCGCGGCGAAGAACGGCCTCACGCCCAAGGCCCGCATCGTCGGCATGGCCACGGCCGGCGTGGCGCCGCGCATCATGGGCGTGGGCCCTGCGCCCGCCACCCAGAAAGTGCTGGCGCTCACCGGTCTCACGCTCGATCAGATGGACGTGATCGAGCTCAACGAAGCCTTTGCCGCGCAAGGGCTGGCCGTGCTGCGCATGCTGGGATTGCAGGACGACGATGCCCGTGTGAACGCCTGGGGTGGCGCGATCGCGCTGGGCCACCCGCTGGGCGCCAGCGGGGCAAGGCTGGCCACCACCGCCGTGAACCGGCTGCACGCCACCGGCGGGCGTTATGCGCTGTGCACCATGTGCATCGGGGTCGGACAGGGCATTGCGCTGATCATCGAGCGGGTGTGAGTCGCCTGCGTTGTAGCCGCTTGGAAACGGGTTGGCCATGCCCCTGATCACGGACCCGTTCTTCTATGCGGTGGCCATCCCGGCGGTGCTGTTGCTGGGCGTGAGCAAAAGTGGTTTCGGCGCGGGTTTTGGATCGCTCGCCGTGCCGCTGATGGCGCTGGCCGTGACGGTCCCGCAGGCGGCGGCGATCCTGATGCCGGTGCTGCTGGTGATGGACCTGCTGGGCATGGCGGCGTTTCGTCGCAACGTCGACCGTGCCCTGTTACGCTTTCTGCTCCCCTTTGGCCTTCTCGGTGTGGTGGTCGGAGCGCTGCTGTTCAAGTTGCTGGATGCCCGGATGGTGGCGGGCATTGTGGGCGTGTTCACGCTGGCGTTTCTGGCGCAGCGCCTGGTGTTTCCGCCCAAGGCCGACAGCCCGCCGCCGCCCCGGTGGTTGGGCGCCGTGTTGACCGCCACGTCGGGCTTCACCAGTTTCATCGCCCACGCGGGCGGACCGCCGATCAATGCGTATGTGGTGCCCTTGAAGCTCAAACCGGTGCTGTTCACCGGCACCATGGCGTTCTTCTTTTTCTTCATCAACCTGTCCAAGTGGATTCCCTATGCCTGGCTGGGCCTGCTGGACATGCGCAACATGCTCACATCACTCGCCCTGCTGCCGTTCGCGCCCATGGGCGTGTGGGTGGGCGTGCGCATTGCCCATCGGATCGACCCGGTCCTGTTCTACCGCCTGATCTACGGCGGCATGTTCCTCACCGGCATCAAACTGGTCTGGGATGCCTGGCGATAACATAGGGTCCGTTTTCCGATCAACAGGAGGTCGATATGCCGGTCGTGGTGGTAGCCAATCCCAAAGGGGGCGTGGGAAAGTCGACGCTGTCCACCAACGTCGCCGGTTACTTCGCCAGCCAGGGCCACAGCGTCATGCTGGGCGATGCGGACCGCCAGCAGTCGTCGCAGCTGTGGCTGCGGCTGCGCCCCCCGGCCGCCCGCCCGATCCAGACCTGGGAACTCAGCAGCGAGTTCATCGCGCGTCCGCCCAAGGACGTGTCGCACGTGGTCCTGGACACGCCCGCCGGTCTGCACGGCTGGCGTTTCAAGGACGTGCTCAAGATCGCCGACAAGGTGCTGGTGCCGCTGCAGCCCAGCATTTTTGACATTTACGCCACGCGCGCATTCCTGGACGAACTGGCCGAGACCAAACAGGCTGGGAAGCTCAGCGTGGGCATTGTCGGCATGCGGGTGGACGAGCGCACCATCGCGGCCGAGAAGCTGCACGAGTTCGTGGATGGCCTGGGCTTGCCTGTGCTGGCCTATTTGCGCGACACCCAGAACTACATCCACTTGGCGGCGCGCGGGCTCACGCTGTTCGACATCGCACCGAGCCGGGTCGAAAAAGACTTGCAGCAATGGCAGGGCCTGACCCGTTGGCTGAGCAGTTGAGGGCCCGCTGTCCCGTCGCGGACACGCTGGGCAGTGCCCGGGTCCTAGAGTCGGTGGCATGAAAACCTTTGAAACGCTGGCCGATCTGGCCGCCTGTGTGGGCCAAGAGGTGGCTTTGAGCGACTGGGTCACCATCACCCAGGAGCAGGTCAACCGCTTCGCCGAAGCCACAGGCGATCACCAGTGGATCCATGTGGACGTGGCGCGGGCAAAGGACGGGCCCTTTGGTGCTCCCATCGCCCATGGTTTTCTGACCCTGTCGCTCTTGCCCGTGTTTTTCGAGTCCGCTTTTGAGCTGCGCCGCTCGGGTCTGGGCCTGAACTACGGACTCAACAAAGTGCGTTTCACAGCACCGGTGCCGGTCGGCAGCCGACTGCGCGCACGCATGTGGCTGCTGGCGTGTGACCCCATCGACAACGAGGGCTTGCAGATGACCTGGCGGGTGACGGTGGAGCGCGAAGGCAGCGACAAGCCGGCTTGCGTGGCCGAGTGCCTGGTGCGGCGCTACCCTTGAAACAGCCGGGTTATTTGATGCGGACCAGCTGACGCGGCTCGACCCAGCCCTGAAAAGTCGGCATCAGCGCATTGATGCGTTCGGCCGCCTCGGTCTGGCTGGTTTGCTGGGAAATCAGCTGATAGGCGTCGTTGCGCAGCAGCCAGAGCTCCTGAACCGACTCGGCCACCATGATTTTGTGGCTCAAGCGCCGCGCGGGGACGCTGTCGACGTCGGCGATGCAACCCAGCAAGGCCACACGGATGGCTTGCAGTTCTTTCAGCTGGGGTGTCTTGCGCCCGGAAGCCTGCGGCGCGAGCGACCCCCGCAAAAAGCGGGCGATGATGGGAATCACGGTGTTCTCCGGGCGGCGCCATGGCGCGCGTTGGTGTCGGTGGCGGAAGTGGCTTGTGGCGCACGTTGGCCAAGATCGGATTGGGGCACTGTTTGCCTGGCTGCGGAAGAGCTGTAGAGAAGCATCTATGGGACGGGGTGACAAGTTTCACACTGCTGTGGTCCCAAAGCCCTGCTGGCGCCAAGCTTCAAACACCATCACAGCCACCGCGTTGGACAGGTTCAGACTGCGTTGCCCCGGCAGCATCGGCAGGCGCAGGCGCTGGGACTCGGGAAACTGCTCGCGCAATGCCGCAGGCAGCCCCTGGGTTTCCGAGCCGAACACCAGCCAGTCGCCAGGCTGGAAGCTGGCGTCGAACGCGTTGTGGCTGCCCTTGGTGGTGAAGGCAAACAGGCGCTCGGGGTCGGGTCGTTCGCTCTGCAGGAACTGGCCCCAGTCGGCATGGCGCCGCAGATCGGCGTACTCGTGGTAGTCGAGCCCGGCCCGGCGCATCAGCTTGTCGTCCATCGAGAAACCCAGGGGCTCGATCAGGTGCAAGGCGCAGCCGGTGTTGGCGCTCAGGCGGATCACGTTGCCGGTGTTGGGTGGAATCTCGGGGGCGACGAGGACGATGTGGAACATGGCGGGCAGGAAGCGGTGGCGTCGGATGCAGAACCTTGGCGCGCCAGTGATCTGGTCTATTGGCCTCCCTGCGACGGCGCGATCATAAGCGGGGATGTGCGAGGGTTCGCCCGCAGGTTGCTGCGCTCTGTGCAGCCTTGTGATGGCGGCCACCGCCTTCGGTCAGGGCACGCCCTGTTCAACCGCTGTGGAGGGCCACCTCCAGGCCCGAACCGCTGCACCCGAGGCCGGCAACTCAGTCGGACGGCGTGCGGGCCAGCACCAGCGCGCTGACCGAACCCGCGCCCGCCAGGTGCAAGGCCACGGCCGCCGCTTGCAGCGTGGCGCCGGTGGTGGTCACGTCGTCCACCAGCAGCACATCGGCCTGGGCCAGATCGGTCACATGGTCGGGGTGCGCGGCGAACGCGCCGCGCAGGTTGTGCAGGCGCTGGTCGCGTGGCAGCAGATGCTGATCGACCGTCTCGCGCACCCGCATCAGCGCCTCAGGCCGTGCCTTCAGAGTCTTGGGCCCGGCACGCAGGTGCAGTGCTTTGGCCAGTTCCCAGGCCTGGTTGTAGCCACGTTCGGCCAGGCGAGCCGGTGTCACCGGAACCGGCACCAGATGGGTGCAGGCCTGCATCAGGGTGCGAACCTCGGGTTGGCGCAGCATCAGTTGCGCCAGCGGTGCGGCCCAGCCCGGCTGGTTGCGGAATTTGAAGCGGGCGATCAGTTCGTCCCAGGGATAAGCGTAGTCCACCACGGCCAGACAGGTTTGCAGAGCGCGGGGTGCTGGCGCCGTGCGGCATTGACCACACAGGCCGCTGTCGCTTGTCATCGGCGTGGCACAGCCCTGGCAGCGCCAGGTCTGGGAGACAAAGCGCGCTTCGCAAGCCTGGCACACCGGTTGCGCCGGCCAGCGTCCACACACCTGACAGATGCCAGGCCACCGGGCAGTCCGCAGGGAGCGGGACGTGATGGTGGGGGCGTTGCCAGACATGTGGTCAATATACTTTGGGCGTTCGTCCACCCTCATGTGATCCCCTGCGATGTCTACCCCTCAAGATGCAAACGCGGTGCCGGGCTTGGATGCCCGGGCGGCGCAGCGCTGGCTCGGCATGCCGCGCGTGCACAGCCCCTGGTTGCACGAGGAAGTGGCTTCTCGCATGGTGCAGCGGCTGGGCTTGTTCCGTGAGCAACCGGCGAGCTGGCTTCACTGGGAGCCCATGGTGGGCGGCTTGCAAGCCCACCGCTTGCTGCGCGAACGTCTGCCCCTGGCCGCCTGCCATGTCGAGGCGACCCGCCTGTCCGAAGCGCTCGACGCCACGCGGGAGCCCGCGATCCGGTCCTGGAATCCTTTGCATTGGCAGCGTGAACAGCGCAGCAGCCCCTTGGGTGCGGGCGAGCAGGTGGGCATGGTGTGGGCCAACATGTCGCTGCACCACGAGCCCATGCCTTTGGCCTTGCTCAAGCGCTGGCACAGCCTGATCCAGACCAACGGTTTTCTGATGTTCTCTTGCCTCGGGCCCGACACCTTGCGCGAGCTGCGCTCGGTGTTCGCGTTGCAGGGTTGGCCCGACCCGGCCCATGCGTTCACCGACATGCACGACTGGGGCGACATGCTGGTGCAAAGTGGCTTCGCCGAGCCGGTGATGGACATGGAACGCATCACCCTGTCTTATTCCAGCGCCGAGACGCTGTTGCAGGAGCTGCGCGAACTCGGTCGCAACCTGCACTCGGGACGCTTTGGAGCGTTGCGCGGGCGGGCGTGGCATACCCGTCTCGTGCAGGCCCTGGAACGGGACCTGCCCCGTGGCGACGACGGGCGGCTGTTGCTGACCTTCGAAATCATCTACGGCCATGCCTTCAAGCCCCTTCCGCGCGTTCCACTGGCGGCCAACCAGTCTGTATCGGTGGACCAGATGCGGGCCATGCTGAAAGCGGGGCGCGGTTGAGTTGCTGGTCAGCGCCTGCTTTGCACAGCGCCCGGCCTGGATGCAGCCCCGGTGTCAGGGAAACGGCGTTTTTCCGCCGCTACAATTGACATAAATCAAGCTTTACAGGGCATTTTCCCTGCTCTGCCGACACGGTCGCACGGCTGTTCGCGCATGGATCGGTCAAGCCAGGTGAGCCACACCCCCAAAACATTCCGTTTCGCGACGCTGTCGCCCGATGGCATGCACTGGTTGCTGCGGCGCAATTGCTCGGTCACGCCGCTCCAGTTGCTGGGGGTGTTCCTGGGTTTGAGCGGTGTTTCGCTGGCGGTGGCCGCTTTCTTCTGGGCCATGGGCGCGACGCTGGTGCTGCCTTTTGCGGTGGTCGAGTTGGTGGCCCTGGCGGTGGCGTTTGTGGTCTATGCCCGCCATGCGACCGATCGGGAGTGCATCAGCCTTTGTGATGGGCGTCTGGTGGTGGAGCAGGAGAGTGCGGGCAAAACGCTGCGTTGCGAGTTCGCGCGGCATGCGGTGCAGGTGGTTCCACAACTGGGTGGCGATCGGTTGATCGAGGTCCAGGGTGGCGGGAGGTCGGTTCGCGTGGGGCGCTTTGTGCGTTCCGATCTGCGGCCTTTGCTGGCTCAGGAGATTCGCCTGGCCTTGAAAGGCATCTAGGGTATGAGGGGTCTTGCCGACTTGGGTCATCCCGGGGTGGGCGGACAGTGGAAAATTTGGTCTAATCTGAGTTGATATAAATCAACACTTATATTCTTCGAGGCGCAAAAGTGAGCATGACAAAAAAAGTGGGTGAGTCCCTGTTGAACCGAATGGCAACGCTGCGGACAGCGACCTCGATCACGGCGTTGAGCGCTGGTGTTTGGGTCACCGGGTTGGCCCATGCGGTGAACGACCTGCCGGGCGGTCCGGCGGTGAACCAACTCAATTTTGCGCCGCCAGCGACCGACATCGCGATCGAGCAGCACTGGCTGCACTGGTTCATGATGGCGATCTGCACCGTCATCTTCGTGCTGGTGTTCGGGGTGATGTTCTATTCCATCCTGAAGCACCGCAAGTCGGTCGGTCACAAATCCAAGGAGCTGGCCGAGCCCCTGTGGGTCGAGCTGGGCTGGACGATTGTTCCCCTGATCATCGTGATCGGCATGGCTTTGCCGGCCACCAAGGTGCTGGTGGCCCAGAAAGACACCACCAACAGCGACCTGACCATCAAGGCCACGGGCATGCAGTGGAAATGGGGCTATGACTACATCAAGGGCGAGGGCGAGGGCATCGGTTTCCTGTCCACGCTGGACAACAGCCACCGCGAAATGTCCAACAGCGGCAACCCGCCGCCCACCGATGACTACCTGCTCAAAGTCGACAACCCCATGGTGGTGCCGGTGGACAAGAAGATCCGCATCATCACCACCGCCAACGACGTGATCCATGCCTGGATGGTCCCGGCCTTTGGTGTCAAGCAGGACGCGATCCCGGGCTTCGTGCGCGACACCTGGTTCCGCGCCAACAAGACCGGCGACTTCTATGGTCAGTGCGCCGAACTCTGCGGCAAGGAGCACGCTTATATGCCGATCCACGTCAGGGTGGTCACGGCCGAGGAGTACACCGCCTGGGTCGCCGAGAAAAAGAAAGCCCTGGCGGCAGCCGCCGACGATCCAACCAAGGTCTGGACCCTGGCCGACCTCGTCAAGCGTGGCGAGTCGGTGTACGCGGCCAACTGCATCGCCTGTCACCAGGCAAGCGGCAAAGGCGCGGGTCCGATCAAGCCGCTGGACGGTTCGGCGCTGGTGACCAGCACCGATCATGGCGCGATGATCAACGTCATGCTCAACGGCGCAGCCGGTGGTGCCATGCCGGCCTGGAAGCAACTGTCTGACACCGAGTTGGCGGCTGTCATGACCTACGCCAAGAACACCTGGTCCAACAAGACCGAGCAGGTGGTGCAGCCTGCAGAGGTGCTGGCCGCACGCAAGTGAGCCGATCAAGAAAACATTGAAGTTCAAAGGAAAAGACCATGAGTGCAGTACTTGATCCGCATGACGCTCACGCGCACGACGACCACCACCATGCCCCGACCGGCTGGCGCCGCTGGGTTTACGCCACCAACCACAAAGACATCGGCACGCTCTACCTGCTGTTCTCGTTCGTGATGTTGATGGTGGGCGGGGTGCTCGCGCTGGGTATCCGCGCCGAACTGTTCCAGCCAGGTCTTCAACTGGTGAACCCGGGTCTGTTCAACCAGCTGACCACGATGCATGGCCTGATCATGGTGTTTGGCGCCATCATGCCGGCCTTCGTCGGCTTTGCGAACTGGATGATCCCGCTGCAGATCGGCGCATCCGACATGGCCTTCGCCCGCATGAACAACTTCAGCTTCTGGCTGATGATTCCTGCCGCGCTGATGCTGGTGGGCTCGTTCTTCATGCCTGGTGGCGCTCCTGCCGCCGGCTGGACGCTTTACGCACCGCTGACACTGCAGATGGGTCCGTCGATGGACGCCGGCATCTTTGCGATGCACATCCTGGGCGCATCGTCGATCATGGGTTCGATCAACATCATCGTGACCATCCTGAACATGCGCGCCCCTGGCATGACCTTGATGAAGATGCCGATGTTCTGCTGGACCTGGCTGATCACCGCCTACCTGCTGATCGCTGTGATGCCCGTGCTGGCCGGCGCCATCACCATGACCCTGACCGACCGCCATTTCGGCACCAGCTTCTTCAACCCTGCGGGTGGTGGTGATCCGGTGATG
>JALOSH010000459.1 GCA_025458545.1 Hydrogenophaga sp. | reverse complement strand
GCCTGCGGCAGGCTGAAGGCTGGCACCATCTTCTTGACGTTGCGCACCACATAGTTGACGACGCCGCCCTTGATCAGGCCCAGCAGGTCGCCCATGGCCGCCAGCACCACGTGTTTGACTGGCGTGTTGGCCAGGCACTGTTCCAGCGTGACCGCGAAGTTCTCCATGATGACGATGGCCTTGGCACCCGAATCCTTGAGCTGGTGTTCCAGCTCTCTGGCGGTGTAGAGCGGGTTGACATTGACCACCACAAAGCCCGCGCGCAGGATGCCCGCCACCGCCACCGGGTACTGCGGCGTGTTGGGCATCATGATCGCGACGCGATCCCCCTTGGCCAGCCCCAAGCCCTGGAGGTAGCCCGCAAAGGCCAGCGAAAGGCTGTCGGTCTGCGCGTAGCTCAGGTCCTTGCCCATGAAGCTGTAGGCGGTGCGGCTCGCGTGCTTGCGGAAGCTTTCCTCCAGCAGATGCACCAGCGACGCGTATTGCGTCACGTCGATGTCGGCCGGCACACCGCCGGGGTAAGCGCCCAGCCAGGGCCGGTCGGCGGCAGCGGGCGTCGGTTCGCTCATGGGTGATCTCCACAGGGACTGTTACGAAAAGTCAGCGCGCATTCTCCCGCGCCCCAGCGGTTTCAGGCGCACGTGTTTTCCCTGACACGATCCTGACAGAAAGCCCGGAGCAAAGACGAGCGGCGCCCCCAGCGCTACAAAAAACAAAGGGCCGGTATCGCTACCGGCCCTGTTCTGGTGGCCTTGATCGGCCGTGCTGGATCGCCCGCGGTGCGCTTTCAGCCCCGCAGCGCGCCCAGCACCTCGTCCAGCATCTAGCGGGTTGTCCACACCGGCGTAGCCGCTGGCCATGCTGCGCTTCATCACGATGCTGGTGCGGGCCTTCCAGACTTCCAGCACCGGCATGCCGGCGATCGGGCTGGTCGGGTCGTCTTGCGCGGCGGGGTTCACGATGTCGTTGGCACCGATGACGATGGCCACGTCGGTCTCGGGGAAGTCGTCGTTGAGTTCGTCCATCTCGAACACGATGTCGTACGGCACCTTGGCCTCGGCCAGCAGCACGTTCATGTGGCCGGGCATGCGGCCGGCCACCGGGTGGATGCCGAAGCGCACGTTCACGCCTTTCTCGCGCAGGGTGCGGGTGATCTCGAACACGGTGTGCTGCGCCTGCGCCACCGCCATGCCGTAGCCGGGCACGATGATCACGTTCTTGGCTTCGCGCAGCAGCTCGGCGGTTTCAGCGGCCAGGATGGGGTTCACTTCACCCACCGGCTCGGCAGGCGCACCAGCGGCGGGCTTGGGCGCGGCGGCGGTGGTGCCGAAGCCGCCCGCAATCACGCTGATGAAGCTGCGGTTCATCGCATTGCACATGATGTAAGACAGGATGGCGCCGCTGGAGCCGACCAGCGCACCGACCACGATCAGCAGGTCGTTGCTGAGCATGAAGCCGGTGGCCGCGGCGGCCCAGCCCGAGTAGCTGTTGAGCATGGACACCACCACCGGCATGTCGGCGCCGCCGATGGCCATGACCATGTGGATGCCGAACAGCAGCGCGATGGCGCTCATGATGAACAGCGGCAGCAGGCCGTCCTGGATGGTCTCGGCCTGCAGGAACATGTAGCCGAAATAAACGACCGCCAGCAGACCGGCCAGGTTCAGCCAGTGGCGCGCGGGCAGCAGCAGGGGGCTGCCGCCGATGCGGCCCGACAGCTTGCCGAACGCAGCGACCGAGCCCGAGAACGTGACCGCGCCGATGAAGATGCCGATGTAGATCTCCATCGCATGGATGGCGTGGGCCGCGCTGTCGAGGTCTTTCGACGCTTCCGGGTCCACGTAGGTGGCGTAGCCCACCAACACCGCGGCCATGCCGACCATGCTGTGCATCAGCGCCACCAGCTCGGGCATCTGGGTCATCTGCACGGTGCGCGCGGCATAGAGGCCGATGGCCCCGCCGACCACGATGGCGCCGACGATCCAGGGGATGCCGGCCATGGTGACCTGAGGGCCGAACACCGTGGCGGCCACGGCCAGCGCCATGCCGACCATGCCGTAGAGGTTGCCGCGCCGCGCGGTTTCCTGGTTGGACAGGCCGCCCAGGCTGAGGATGAAGAGGATGGTCGCGCCGATGTAGGAGACCGTGGCCAGACTTGCAGACATAAACATCTCGTTTCTTAATCGGTCGAGGACAGAGCTGAAGGTCTGTCCCCGAAGTCTTTACTTACGGAACATCGCCAGCATGCGCTGGGTGACGGCGAAGCCGCCGAACATGTTGATGGCGGTCAGCACCAGGGCCAGCGCGGACAGGCCGATGATGAGCGTGTTGGGCCGTTCGGCTGAGGTGGCAATCGGCGAGATCTGCACCAGCGCGCCGATGGCGATGATGGAGCTGATCGCGTTGGTCACGCTCATCAGCGGCGTGTGCAGCGCGGGCTTGACGTTCCACACCACCATGTAGCCCACGAAGCAGGCCAGCACAAACACCGTGAAGTGCGACAGGAAAGCGGCCGGCGCATAGGCGCCCACCAGCGCGAACAGCACCGCCGTGACGCCAGCGACGATGGCCAGCTTGCCCGCCGGCATGGGTCCGGACGGTTCGCCGTGGCCATGGCCCTTTTTGGCGGCCACCGCCGCAGCGGGCTTGGGCGCCGGTTTGGGCGCGGCCGCAATGGGCGGCGCGGGCCAGGTGACGGCACCGTCCTTCACAACCGTCAGGCCACGGATCGCGTCGTCTTCCATGTTGACGTTGATCACGCCGTCCTTGGTCTTGCACAGCTCTTCGCTGAGGCGGAACAGGTTGGTCGCGTACAGCGTGGACGACTGGCGCGCCATGCGCGAGGCGAGATCGGTGTAGCCGACGATGGTCACGCCATGGCGCACCACCGCTTCGCCGGGCACGGTCAGCTCGCAGTTGCCGCCCTGCTCGGCCGCCATGTCCACGATCACGCTGCCGGGCTTCATGCTCTGCACC
>JALOSH010000458.1 GCA_025458545.1 Hydrogenophaga sp. | reverse complement strand
TGTTCCTGTGCGTCGGCGCGCGCGATCAGCAGGCTCAGGCTTTCGGGCGTGGTCACCAGCACCGTGGGCAGGCGTTGCGTTTGCCTGGCGCGTTCGCTGGTGGATGTGTCGCCGCTGCGCGCGCCCGCCGTCCAGGCTGGGGCCAGGTCGGGCAGCGGGGTTTGCAGCGCAAGCAGCGTGTCAGCCGCCAGCGCGCGCATGGGCGTGAGCCAGACGACAGTGAGCGGCGGCATGCGCTTGACCTCGGCATCGGCCGCGTAGGTCTTGCCCGCGCCGGTGGTGGCGTGCAGCAGGCCGCTCTGGCCGCCCGCCATGGCGGCCCACACCTCTTGCTGGAACGGGAAGGGCGTCCAGCCACGGGCGGCCAGCCAGGCGGTGGCGTCGGGCTTGGCGGCGCGGGTGGGCGAGGTGGGCGCAGCGGGTTTGCTCAAGCAGCAAGGCCTTCGAGTTGGCGCCGCTCGGTGATCCACATCGGGTCGAAGCTGAGCTTGCGCATCAAGGGCGAGTCGGGCTCGATGGCACGCCAGACCGGGGCCACGCTGCCGATGTCTTCACCGGCCTGGAAGCGCTCGAACGCGTGTTCGGCGACGATCTTCAGAAAGATCGAAGTCGATACCGGACAGGCCGCGTCGGCGCCGTGTCGCGCCGCCAGTTCGCGCCGCAGTTGCTGAACCGGCAGGCTGCGCCCGGCCGGGAGCGTGCGCACAAATTCGTCGATTTCCTGCGGGCTGGAAATGAGCAGCCGGGCGCCCTGCGGTACACCGGCAAAGGCCTTGTCCAGCACGACGGTGTGGGGCGGTTTGGCGCACATCTTCTGTGCCCAGGTTTTGGGCTGGCGGGGCATGGGTGTTCTCCGGTGGCTGAAGGTGTCAGGAGCTTTCCACGCTTTGACTTCGGGGCAAATAATCCCCAGGAAAACCCTGATCGTTTTCTGCGGCGGCGCCTCCGGGCAGCAGCGCCGCCAGCGTCTGCAGCGAGTCGGCTTCGTCCACCGGTTTGTCCTCGCGCCAGCGCAGCATGCGCGGAAAGCGCACTGCGATGCCGCTCTTGTGGCGCGGGCTTCGCGCAATGCCCTCGAAGCCCAGTTCAAAGACGAGGGTCGGGCGCACGCCGCGCACCGGCCCGAAACTCTCGACGGTGGTGGCGCGGATGATGGCGTCCACCCTGGCCATCTCGGCGTCGCTCAGGCCCGAATAGGCCTTGGCGAACGGCACGAGTTGCCGGCCCTCGGTGCCGGGCGGCGCGTTCCAGACGGCGAAGGTGTAGTCGCTGTACACGCTGGCACGGCGGCCATGGCCGCGCTGGGCGTAGATCAGTACGGCATCCACGCTCATGGGGTCGATCTTCCACTTCCACCAGGTGCCTGCGGCCTTGGTGCGTCCCACGCCGTAGGCGCTGCTGCGCTGTTTGAGCATGAAGCCTTCGGTGCCGCGTGTGCGCGCTTCTTCGCGCAGCGTGGCGAGTTGCGCCCAGGTGGCGCCGCCGAGCAAAGGGCTGGCGATCAGCAGCGGGTGGTTGAGGTCCTGCACCAGCGCGTCCAGCGCTGCGCGGCGCGCGTGCAGCGGCTGTTCCCGCAAGTCCTGGCTGTCGCGTTCGAGCAGGTCATAGGCCAGCAGCGCCACCGGCAGTTCGCGCAGGATCTTCGGGCCCAGGGTCTTGCGGCCGATGCGCTTTTGCAGGTCGGCAAAGGGCTGCGGTTTCCCATCGCGCCAGACCACGATTTCGCCGTCGAGCACCGTGCCCTCGGGTAGCGCCTCCCCCAGCGTGGCGAGTTCGGGAAAGCGCTCGGTCACCAGCTCCTCGCCGCGCGACCACAGCCAGACCTGGCCCGCGCGCCTGACCAGTTGGGCGCGGATGCCGTCCCACTTCCATTCCACCTGCCAGTCGGCGGGAGCGCCCAGCAGTTCGTCGAAGCGGTCCAGCGCTTCGTTGAAGGGGTGCGCGAGGAAAAAGGGGTAGGGCTGGCCGCTGGTCTGCCGGTTCTGTTCGGTGGGGCTTTCGGGTGCCACCAGCGCGGCGTAGTCGGCGGCGGTGGGCTGGGCGCCGATGTGGGTGTAACCCATGAGCCGCTGGGCCACGCGCTTGGGGTCGACACCGGCCACGGCCGCCAGCGCCTGCGTGACCAGCAGCTTCGACACGCCGACCCGAAAACCGCCGGTGATGAGCTTGAAGTAGACGAAGCGCTGGTCGTCGGGCAGGGCGTTCCACTGCGCGCGCAGGTGCTCGGCCAGCGCCTCGGGTGGCAGGCCGCGCAGCGGCAGCAGGTGCTGCGTCAGCCACAGCAACGACACGGTTTCGGCCAGATCGCCCACCGTCTGGTAGCTCTCCTCGAACAGCCACTCGGGCAGACCCGCTGCGGCCTGCGCCAGCTCGCGCAATGCGCGCGTGGGCACGGTCTGCCGCGGCTTGCCGCCGGCCAGAAAGTAGACCGCCCAGGCCGCGTCTTCGGCCGGTGCATCCCTGAAATAGCGCTGCAGCACTGCCTGCTTCTCGCGCGTGGCGGTGCTGGCGTCCAGCTCGCGGTAGAGCGTGGCCAAGCGCTTCATGGCGCGGGCACCTCGGGCGCGACTTCAATGGCCTTGTCCGCCACATCCTCGTCGCCGTACTCGGTCTCGAAGGCCTGTGCGTCCAGGCCCTGCTCGGTCAGCCAGCGCACCAGCACCGGCACGCTGCCGTGCGTCACGCGGATGTGCTCGGCCCCGGTTGCTTTGATGGCGCTCATCAGCCCCGGCCAGTCCGCGTGGTCGGACATGACAAAGCCTCGGTCCACCCCGCGCCGCCGCCGCGTGCCTCGCACCCGCATCCAGCCACTGGCAAAGGCGTCGACCGCATCGGCGCCGAAACGCTTCATCCACGGCGTGCCCTGGGCCGAGGGCGGGGCCACCACCAGCGCGCGCTGCAGCGCGGTCTTGTCCAGTTCGGTCACCCGGTGCGTGGGCGGCAGTTGAACGCCCGCCGCGCGGTACACCGCGTTCAGTGGCTCCACCGCCCCATGCACGACGATGGGGCCGATGCTGGCGTCCACCCCGTGCAGGATGCGCTGCGCCTTGCCGAAGGCATAGCACAGCAGCACCGAAGCACGGCCCTCGTCGGCGTTGCGCCGCCACCAAGCGTTGATCTCGTCGAACAGCACCGCCTGCGAGGGCCAGCGGTAGACCGGCAGGCCAAAGGTCGACTCGGTGATGAAGGTGTCGCAGCGCACCGGCTCGAACGGGGTGCAGGTGCCGTCGGCCTCGGTCTTGTAGTCGCCCGAGGCCACCCAGACCCGGCCGCCGTGTTCCAGCCGCACCTGGGCCGAGCCCAGCACATGCCCGGCCGGGTGCAATGACAGGCGCACACCGTGGTGTTCAATGACCTCGCCATAGTCCAGCGTCTGCAGCGCAATGTCTGCCCCCAGCCGCTGGCGCAGGGTGCCCGCGCTGTGGGTGTGCGCCAGGTAATGCGCATGGCCCCAGCGAGCGTGGTCCGAATGGCCGTGCGTGATCACGGCCCGCGCCACCGGCCGCCACGGGTCGATGTAGAAGTCCCCCGCCGGGCAGTACAGGCCCTCGGGGCGTGCGACGATGAGGTCGCTGACGGTGGCGGTGTCGTTGGAGGCCATGGCACACGCCAGTGTGCCGCAGGTGCCCGGGATGCCCACGTGGCCCCCGCAGAAACCCCAGGGGCTTGACCTGGTGCGGGCGGCTCTCTGTCAGACTGTGCGTGGGC
>JALOSH010000457.1 GCA_025458545.1 Hydrogenophaga sp. | reverse complement strand
GCTGTAACTCTGCAGCAGCGCCGCAGGTGCCACCCCCCTGGCCACCAGCGCCAGGCGCCAGGCCAGCGCCTGCGCATCTTGAAAGCCGGTGTTGGCCCCGCGCACACCAAAGATCGGCAACAGGTGCGCCGCGTCGCCCACAAAACACACGCGCTCGTGCACATAGTCGGGCAGCGTGAGCGCCCGGGCCGAGTAGACCGAGCACCAGTCCAGCGCCCAGGGCACACCGGCGTGACCGATCATGGCCAGTTGCGCGTCGATGCGGGTCTTGAGCGACTCGGGTCGCAGCGCCTCTTCGGGTGTCTCGCCAGGCGGCAGCTGGTAGTCCAGCCGCCACAGGCCGTGAGGCTCGCGGTGCATCAGGATGGTGTTGCCCGGGTTCCAGTCGGGATCGACGCGGATGTCCGCGATGACGAATTTGCCTTCGTAGGAGGCGCCTTCGAGCTTCAAGCCCATCAGCGAGCGCACCGTCGAGCGCGCGCCGTCGGCGGCGACCAGCCAGTCGGCCTGGAGGGTGTAAGGGCCTTCTTCGGTATCGACCTGCAGGGTGGCGCCCGCGCTGCCCTGTTCGAACGACAGCAGGTGGTTGCCCCAGCGCAGCTCCACCAGCGGTTGCGCCGCACAGGCCTCGACCAGGTATTGCTCGATGTACTGCTGCTGGATGTTGATCAGCGGCGAAAACCGGTCGTCCGGGTCGTGCGGGTTTTCCATGCGGTACACGCGCTGGCCGCGGTAAAACGAGTTGCCACAGTTCCACGGCAGACCGTTCGCGGTGATGCGATCGGCCACGCCGACCTGCTGCAGGATTTCCATCGAGCGGCGGGTGAAGGCGATGGCGCGACTGCCTTCAGACACCTGGCGCTCGGACGCCAGCACCACGCTCTTCACACCGTGTTGCGCCAGCGCCAGCGCGGTGACCAGACCGATCGGCCCGGCCCCGGTGATCACCACCGGTGCGTGCTGCCTGGCTGTGTGCTGCGACGGCCGCCAGGCGTCGAACACCTGGTAGTCGTAGTAGATGGAGCGCCGAGGTTCGGCGTGGGGCTGGTGCATGCGGTGTCTCCTGAAGCTGGGCGCAGTGTAGGCAGTGCCAGCAGCCAAGATGTCCCCATATGGGAACAACCCGAACCACCACAACGGTCGAGCCTGCTCAGGCTCCGCCGCCCAGCAGCAACGCCAGCAACTCGCGCTGCCCGGCCACCCCCAGTTTGCGGTAGACGCGCTTCTGGTAGGTCTGTGCACTCGCCAGCGTCAGGCCCAGGCGCTGTGCCAGCGCTTCGCTGCCCAGGCCTTCGATCAGGGCGCGCAACACGTCGTGGTCGCGCTGGGTCAGGGCCGGGTAGCGCCGCGCCAGCCGAGCCAGCAGCAGCTCGGGCAGTTCCTGGCTCAGCGCCTGGCTGGTGTGGTGCAGGCGCACGGCGTGCACGATCAGCGGTGCAAAGGCCTCCACCGTTCGCACCCCTGCGTCGTCGAACGGCCCGTGTTCGGTACCCCGGTAGAGGTTCACCGAAAGCCAGCGCCAGTCCTCGTAGAGCGCCAGGATCGCCAGCCGCTCGACCACTTGCGGCAGTTCGTAGCAGACCCGGCGGTACTCGGGGTGGGTGATGTCCTCGCCACGCTGGCGGTGCAGCACGATGCGCGGCGTGGCCAGGCCGGCTTTCTGCGCCGCGGCGAATTCCTGCCGCATCACGGCCAGGCTGCCGTCGAGCCTGTAGAAGCGCGACACATAAGCCGCAGAAATGTCGGGCAGCGCCTGGGTGCGCGCACGGTCACCCACGGCCACGGTGCGTGGGCGGCCCTGGCCTTCAAACGCAAAGATGGTGCACTGCGCCAGCGGCACCTGAGCCCCCACCAGACGCAACAGGTCTTCGGCCACCGCGTGCCGGTCGCTCAGGCCCAGACGCGCGAGCAAAGCACTCACCTGCGCCAGCGGCAAGCTCAGACCGCCATCGGGGTGCTGCGCGAGGACCCAGTGTGTGCTCATGCGAGGGCACTGTACTGCAGTCATCGTGAAACACATCGCAGGCGGACTGTCGAGCCCGCGTGACAACAAAGACTGCAATAACGGCAACCAGACGTACGGTGCATCCCGTTACCCCTCTTACGGTACGGGCGAGAATGTAAGCCTCGTGGCCCATAGCATGGGTGCTCCACTTTTTGAAGGAGCTGACCCATGGCACTGCATTTCGGCAAACGCGAGAACGAACCCCTCAAACCCCTGAACACGGGTGCGACGCCTCAGCGCTACGGCGCTGGCACCCACGGCGCCACGTCGGCCGCTCAGACGCCTGCACCGGTTGAACCGGAGCCGGTCTCCACGGCCCAGACCCACAGCGCCCAGGCCATCCCCGAAGGCGGCAGCAAGCTGACCGTGGGCCCGAACATCAAGCTCAAAGGCGTGGAGATCACCGACTGCGACACGCTGTTCGTCGAAGGTCTGGTCGAAGCCACCATGGACTCGCGCGTGATCCAGATCGCCGAACAGGGTGCCTTCAAGGGCACGGCAGAGATCGACATCGCCGAGATTCGTGGTGTGTTCGACGGCAACCTCACGGTGCGCCAGAA
>JALOSH010000456.1 GCA_025458545.1 Hydrogenophaga sp. | reverse complement strand
GGTGGGCCTGGTGTCCTACCTGCTGATCGGCTTCTGGTTCAACAAGCCGACCGCCATCTTCGCCAACATGAAGGCCTTCCTGGTGAACCGGGTGGGTGATTTCGGCTTCATCCTGGGCATTGGCCTGATCGTGGCCTACACCGGTACGCTCAACTACACCGAGATCTTTGCCAAGGCCCCCGAGCTGGGCACGCTGGCTTTCCCGGGCACCGACTGGCTGCTGGTGACCGTGATCTGCATCTGTCTGTTCATCGGTGCGATGGGCAAGTCGGCGCAGTTCCCGCTGCACGTCTGGCTGCCGGATTCGATGGAAGGCCCGACCCCGATCTCGGCTCTGATCCACGCCGCCACCATGGTGACGGCCGGCATCTTCATGGTGGCACGCATGTCCCCCGTGTTCGAGCTGTCCGACACGGCGCTGAACTTCATCCTGGTGATCGGCGCCATCACTGCGCTGTTCATGGGTTTCCTGGGCATCATCCAGAACGACATCAAGCGTGTGGTGGCCTACTCGACCCTGTCCCAGCTGGGCTACATGACGGTGGCCCTGGGCGCCTCGGCCTATTCGGTGGCGGTGTTCCACCTGATGACACACGCCTTCTTCAAGGCCCTGCTGTTCCTGGCGGCCGGCTCGGTGATCATCGGCATGCACCACAACCAGGACATCCGCTGGATGGGCAATGTGCGCAAGTACATGCCCATCACCTGGATCACCTCGCTGCTGGGCACGCTGGCCCTGATCGGCACGCCATTCTTTGCCGGTTTCTACTCCAAGGACTCGATCATCGAGGCGGTGCACTTCAGCAACCTGCCCGGCAGCGGTTTTGCCTACTTCGCGGTGCTGGCCGGCGTGTTCGTGACCGCCTTCTATTCGTTCCGCCTGTACTTCCTGGTGTTCCACGGAAAAGAGCGCTACGACCAGAACCCGGACGCACACCATGACAGCCACCACCACGACGACCATGGACATCACGACGAGCACAAGCCGCACGAGTCACCCTGGGTGGTGACGGTGCCGCTGCTTCTGCTGGCCGTGCCTTCGGTGGTCATCGGTTACCTGACCATCCAGCCCATGCTGTTCGGTGATTTCCTGGCCGATGCGATCTTCATCAATGCCGAAGCGCACCCGGCGATGGCGAAGTTCGCCGAGATCTTCCACGGTCCTCTGGCCATGGTGGGGCATGCCTTCTCCACGCCGCCGCTGTACCTGGCTGCCGGCGGGGCACTGACCGCCTGGTACATGTACATGGTCAATCCGGCCCTGCCGGCGGCCATCGGTCGTGCCCTGCGCCCGATCGTGACGGTCCTCGAAAACAAGTACTACATGGACTGGTTCAACGAGAACGTGCTGGCACGGGGTGCCCGTGCCCTGGGTGTGGGCCTGTGGAAGGGTGGGGATCGGGGCGTGATCGAGGGGGGTGTGGTCAATGCCAGCTGGAAGCTGGTGGGGGCCATCTCGTCCGTGGTGCGACGCGTGCAGTCGGGCTACCTGTACCACTACGCGCTGGTCATGATCGTCGGTGTGCTGCTGTTCATGACGTACTTCGTCTGGCTCGCGAAATAAGAGGAAGAACCAAATGGGTTTGCTGAGCCTTGCCATCTGGACGCCTGTCTTTTTCGGCGTCGTACTGCTCGCGTTCGGGAGGGACGAGCAGGCCAACATGGTCCGCTGGATCGCCCTGGTGGGTGCGCTGGCCGGTCTGGCGGTGACGATCCCGCTCTACACCGGCTTCGAGGTCGGTTCTGCCGCGATGCAGTTCGTCGAGAAGGCGGTCTGGATCGACACCTTCAACGTGCACTACCACCTGGGCATCGACGGGATTTCGATCTGGCTGATCCTGCTGACCGCCTTCATCACCGTGGTGGTGGTGGTGGCCGGCTGGGAAGTGCTGATCCCGATGTACCTGATCATCGGTATCTGGGGTGGCCCCAACAAGATCTACGCCGCCTTCAAGTTCTTCCTGTACACCCTGATGGGCTCGCTGCTCATGCTGGTGGCGCTGATCTACCTGTATGTGCAGGCGGGCAACAGCTTTGACCTGGCCACCTGGTACAGGCTGCCGCTGGGCTCCACCGCGCAGACGCTGCTCTTCTTCGCCTTCTTTGCCGCCTTCGCGGTCAAGGTGCCGATGTGGCCGGTCCATACCTGGCTGCCCGATGTGCACGTGGAAGCCCCCACGGGGGGCTCGGCGGTGCTGGCGGCCATCATGCTCAAACTTGGCGCTTATGGTTTCCTGCGCTTCTCCTTGCCTATTGCACCCGACGCTTCGCAGGAGTGGGCCTGGCTGATGATCGCCCTGTCGCTGGTGGCCGTGATCTACGTGGGTCTGGTGGCCATGGTGCAACAGGACATGAAGAAGCTGGTGGCCTACTCGTCGGTGGCCCACATGGGCTTTGTGACCCTGGGCTTCTTCGTCTTCAGCGATCTGGGCGTCTCGGGCGCCATCGTGCAGATGATTGCGCACGGCTTTGTCTCGGCCGCCATGTTCCTCTCGATCGGGGTGCTGTACGACCGGGTGCACTCGCGCGAGATTGCCGACTACGGTGGCGTGGTCAACACCATGCCCAACTTCACCGCCTTTGCGCTGCTCTTCGTGATGGCCAACTGCGGCCTGCCGGGCACCGCCGGTTTCGTGGGCGAGTGGATGGTGATCCTGGCCGCCGTCAAGGCCAATTTCTGGATCGGCATGGCCGCCGCTTCGGCGCTGATCTTCGGTGCCGCCTACTCGCTGTGGATGTTCAAACGTGTCTACCTGGGCTCGGTCGGGAACGACCACGTCAAGGCGCTGACCGACATCAATTCGCGTGAATTCCTGGTGATGGCGGTGTTGGCCATCGCGGTGCTGTTCATGGGCATCTATCCCAAGCCGTTCACCGACGTGATGGATCCCTCGGTGGCCGAACTGCTGCGCCATGTGGCCGTGTCCAAACTGAACTGAGCCGACGCCCTCCCGACATCAAGAGAGTCTCCACATGATTGACAACCTCAGCTGGGTCGCGGCCTACCCGGAAATCCTGTTGCTGGTGATGGCCTGTGTGATCGCGCTGGTCGACCTGGCGGTCAAGAGCCCCTTGCGCGGCGCCACCTATGGGCTGACACTGCTGACGCTGGCCGCCGTGGCCCTGCTGCAGGGCCTGTATGCCAGTTCCGGCCAGACGATCGTGGGCTGGAGCGGCATGGTGGTCAGCGACCCCATGGGCAACTGGCTCAAGTGCTTTGCCAGCATCGCCATGATGGTGACGCTGGTCTATGGCCGTGCCTACGCCGGCAGCCGCGACATGCTGCGCGGTGGCGAGCTGTTCACGCTGTCCCTGTTTTCGCTGCTGGGCATGTTCGTCATGATCTCCGGGCACAACTTCCTGGTGATCTACCTGGGTCTTGAGCTTTTGACCCTGTCGGCCTATGCGCTGGTGGCCCTGCGCCGGGATGACCTGCGCGCCACCGAGGCGGCCATGAAGTACTTCGTGCTGGGCGCCCTGGCCAGCGGTTTCCTGCTGTACGGCCTGTCGATGGTCTACGGGGCCACCGGCTCGCTGGACCTGGCCGAAGTGATGAAGGCGATTGCGGGTGGTGCCGACACCCTCAAGGGCTCGCCGCAGGTGCTCACGCTGGGTTTGGTGTTCGTGGTGGCCGGCCTGGCGTTCAAGCTGGGTGTGGTGCCTTTCCACATGTGGGTACCCGACGTCTACCACGGCGCACCCACGGCGGTCACGCTGATGATCGGTGGCGCCCCCAAGCTGGCCGCCTTTGCCATCGTGATCCGCCTGCTGGTCGAGGGCATGCAGCCGCTGGCCTTCGACTGGCAACAGATGCTGGCCGTGCTGGCGGTGGCCTCCTTGCTGGTGGGCAACCTGGCGGCCATTGCACAGACCAACCTCAAGCGCATGCTGGCGTTCTCGACCATTGCACAGATGGGCTTCATGCTGCTGGGCCTGCTGGCCGGGGTGGTGCAGGGCGACGGCAGCAACATGGCCAATGCCTACGCCTCGTCGATGTTCTACGTGGTCACCTATGTGCTCACCACACTGGGCACGTTCGGTGTCATCCTGCTGCTCAGCCGCGACGG
>JALOSH010000078.1 GCA_025458545.1 Hydrogenophaga sp. | reverse complement strand
TTTGTAGAGGGCACGCACGAATTCGGCGGCCTGCTCGTCGGTGCCGCCCTTGGCACGCACCTGACCCCAGGCGGCAAGATACGCCATGCGGCCGTTGCCGCCGGTCTTGGGGTTGACCACCACCACCTGCACGCCGGGCTTGATGAGGTCATCCCAGTCCTTGATGCCCTTGGGGTTGCCGTTGCGCACCAGGAACAGCATGGTGGAGGTCGTGGGCGATGCGCCGTGCGGGAAGCGTTGCGCCCAGTCGGCGGCCACCACGCCCTTGTCGGCCAGGAACTGCACGTCGGTGGTGGTGTTGAAGGTCACCACGTCGGCATCGAGGCCGTCGGCCACGGCACGCGCCTGGGCGCTGGAGCCGGCGTGCGACTGGTCGACCTTGATGTCCTTGCCGGTGGTCTGCTTGTAGTGCGCCACGAAGGCGGCGTTGAAATCCTTGTAGAACTCGCGCGAGACGTCGTAGGACACGTTGAGCAGACTGGTCTGCGCGGAGGCGAGCGAGGCGGTGAACAGGGTCAGGGCGCCGAGGAAGGGTTTGAGACGTTGGTTCATGGTGGATCCAATGGAGAGAGTGGCGGGATTCTGGATGTGCGGAGCGCGCGCACCAACGACTTTGTTTTTGTTTCTTTATTCCCTGGAGACATAAGCAAGCCGGCAAAGCCGGGTTCACTGCGGCTCGGCGACCAGTGCACCCCGGGAAACGGCGGCACCGAGCGACTGCAACAGCGCCAGGCCCAGCGGCCATTCGCCATGGCCGGACGCCACGTTGATGTGACCCGCCGCGTTCAGGCGAACGAACTCCGAGCCCCAGGCGCGCGCATAAGCGCCGGCCTGGCGCACCGGGCAGTACGGGTCGTTGCCGCTGGCCACCAGCACACTGCGGTACGACAGGCGCTGGTAAGGCACAGGTGCAAAGTCGCACAAGATGCTGCGGCGCTCCGGGTCTGCCGGCGCCACCAGCAACGCGCCCTGGATGCGCCCCGCCGTACTCGTGGGAAGGTGGGCCGTGGTGATGCACCCCAGGCTGTGCGCCACCACCACCACCGGCCCGGGAATGCGCTCGATGGTTTCCCCCAGGCGCGCCACCCAGGTACTGCGGGTGGGTGTGGCCCAGTCGTCCTGTTCGACGCGCACGCAGTTCGGCAGCGCCTCCGACCACAGGGTCTGCCAGTGGCCCGGGCCCGAATTGCGCCAGCCCGGCACGATGACAACGGTGGGTGCGGTCGACATGGACACCAGGCTCCGCGCTCAGCGTTCGGGCTGCGGGGTGATGCGCAGGTAGGAGCGCACCGCCCGGTACCCTTTCGGAAACCGCTGGGCCAGCTCCACCGGGTCCTGCAGGCTGGGCAGGATGACCACATCGTCCCCCTGGGTCCAGTTGGCCGGCGTGGCCACCCTGTGGCGGTCGGTCAGCTGCAGGGAGTCGATGACGCGCAGGATTTCGTCGAAGTTGCGGCCGGTGCTGGCCGGGTAGGTGAAGGTGGTGCGGATCACCTTCCTGGGGTCGATGATGAACACGCTGCGCACCGTGGCGGTGGCCGACGCGTTGGGGTGGATCATGTCGTAGAGCGTGGCCACCGAGCGGTCGGCGTCGGCCAGGATGGGGAAGTTCACCGTGGTGTTCTGGGTGTCGTTGATGTCGAGCACCCAGGGGCCGTGCGACTCCAGCGGGTCCACGCTCAGCGCCAGGGGCTTGACGTTCCGCCGGGAGAATTCGGTGGCCAGCGCAGCGGTCTTGCCCAGCTCGGTGGTGCACACCGGGGTGAAGTCGGCCGGGTGGGAGAACAGCACCACCCAGGCGTCACCGGCCCAGGCGTGGAAGTGGATCGGGCCCTCGGTGGAGTCCTGGGTGAAGTCGGGCGCGGTGTCGCCGAGTCGGAGGGTTGGCATGTGCAGAGTCCTCAACAAAGGGGGCCCATTGTCTGAAGCCCCAGGCGAACCACCAACGACCGATTGGTGGTTTGCTTATGGCTGCCAGGCATAAAGGGCGGGACAACGTGGTCAGAGCTTGGCGATCGACACTTCGGTGGACTTGACCAGCGCCACCACATCGGAGCCCACCACCAGGTTCAGGTCGTCGACCGAGCGGGTGGTGATGACCGAGGTGACGACGCCCCACGGGGTCTCCACATCGACTTCCGAGACCACGTCGCCGCGGATGATTTCGCGGACCTTGCCCTTGAACTGGTTGCGCACGTTGATGGCTTGAATGGACATGTTGGTTTCCTTGTTGCAGAGGTTGAAGAAAGAAAGGAAGAGGGAAAGCGGTTCAGACCGCCCAGCGCAGCGCGTGGGCAGGAGGGGGCGGCCAGGGAGGGTCCGACGAAGGCGGCTGCGCATCAGGCACCTGCAGCACCCGGTCCAGGATGGCCTTCTCAATGGCGGCAAAGCGCGCGTCGCCGCGGGAGCGCGGGCGTGGCAGGGGCACAGGCTCGTCCAGCGCAATGGCGCCGTCTTCGATCAGTACCACCCGGTCGGCCAGCGCCACCGCTTCCTGCACGTCGTGCGTGACCAGCAGGGCGGTGAAGCCGTTCCGCTTCCAGAGCCCTTCGATGAGTTCGTGCATTTCGATGCGGGTCAGCGCATCCAGCGCACCCAGGGGTTCGTCCAGCAGCAGCAAGTTCGGGCGGTGCACGAGCGCACGCGCCAGCGACACCCGCTGGCGCTGCCCCCCGGACAGCCTGGCGGGCCAGTCGTTCAGGCGATCGCCCAGACCCACCTGGCTCAGCACGACCTCGGCGTCCTGGCGGCGTTCCCGCGGCAGGCCCAGGGCGACGTTGTCGAGCACGCGCTTCCAGGGCAGCAGGCGGGCGTCCTGGAACATGATGCGGGTGTCCGCGTGCAGGCCGCGCACCGGCTGGCCATTGAGCAGCAGTTCACCGCTGCTGGCGTCTTCCAGGCCGGCAATGAGGCGCAGCAGCGTGCTTTTGCCGCAACCGCTGCGGCCAACAATGGCCACGAACTCGCCGGGTTCGATGGTGAGCTGGTTGTGGCGCAGCACCTCGCGCTCGCCGTAGCGCTTGCTCAGGGCCTTGAGCTGCAGGCGCACACCCGCGGGTGCTTGTGCAGCGTGGTGCCGGGTGTTGTCCCCTGCGGGATGGGTGATGAGACCCGTGATGTCTGCGCTCATGCCTTGCCCCCCTGGTAACCCGGGTGCCAGCGCAGCCAGTAGCGCTCCAGACCACGCGCGAACACATCCGCCAGCTTGCCCAGCAACGCATAGAGCAGGATGCCGACCAGCACGATGTCGGTCTGCAGGAACTCGCGCGCATTCATGGTGAGGTAGCCGATGCCCGCCTGCGTCGAGATGGTTTCGGCCACGATCAGGATCACCCACATCAGGCCGAGCGAAAAGCGCAGCCCCACCAGGATGGACGACAGGGCACCCGGCAGGATGATCTGCGTGTACA
Source organism: Hydrogenophaga sp. (assembly GCA_025458545.1). Next base: position 5,109 of record JALOSH010000078.1, on the reverse strand, counting down.
GGCCCCAACGCGAAAGGCCGTAGGTGCGGCCCATTTCGATCAGGCCCGGGTCGACGTTGCGGATGCCGTGGAAGGTGTTGAGGTAGATCGGGAAGAACACCGCCACCGCAATCAGGAACAGCTTGGCCGCTTCGTCGATGCCGAACCACAGGATCACCAGCGGAATGAGCGCCAGCGCGGGGATGTTGCGCACCATCTGGATGGTGGAGTCCAACAGGGTCTCGAAGAACCGCACCGAGCCAGTCAGCAGGCCCAGCAAAAGGCCCAGGCCACCGCCGATGGCCAGGCCAATCAGGGCGCGGGCGGCACTGACCTGCACATGGTTCCAGAGTTCGCCGGAGGCGCCCAGCGTCCACGCGGCACGGACCACCTCGTCTGGCGCCGGCAGCACGCGCGTGGACAGCCAGCCCAGGGAGGACGCGACCTGCCAGAGGACCAGCAGCCCGACGGGAGCCACCCAGGGCAGCAGCCGCTGCGCAGCGGCCTGCAGCGCGCGCCGGGACCATGCGGCGGCAGCCCCGCCCGGGGTTGCCGCCGGCAGGCGCACAGCGGGCACGGTTGCGTTAGGCACAGGAGGTGACCAACGATGGGTTGGGTTCATGAACGCGCTCCTTCAGCTCTGCGAAGCGCGCGGCACAAACGCGTTGGCCACGGTTTCGCCAAAGGGCCCTGTGGGCAGATGCCCCGGCAGCTTCTCCCGCAGCGAAACCGGCAGCAGCGGAAACACCAGTTCGGCAAAGCGGTAGGCCTCTTCCAGGTGCGGGTAGCCCGAAAAGATGAAGTTCTCCAGGCCCAGGTCGGCGTACTCCTGGATGCGCGCGGCCACCGTTTTCGGGTCCCCCACCAGCGCGGTGCCCGCACCCCCGCGCACCAGGCCCACACCCGCCCACAGGTTGGGGCTGATTTCCAGATCGGCGCGGCTGCGCTTCTTGCCACCGGCGTGCAGCGCGGCCATGCGGCGCTGGCCTTCGGAGTCCATGCGGGCGAAGGCGTTCTGGGCCTGGATCACGGTGTCGTCATCGAGCCGGCTGATGAGCGAATCGGCCGCCGCCCAGGCTTCGGCCTCGGTTTCCCGGACGATCACATGCAGGCGGATGCCGAACTTCACGCTGCGGCCACGCCTGGCTGCACGCGCCTTCACATCCGCCACCTTCTTCGCCACATCGGCCGGGGGTTCGCCCCAGGTCAGGTAGGTGTCGACCTGCTCGGCGGCCAGCTCGTGCGCGGCTTCCGACGAGCCGCCGAAGTACACCGGCGGGTGCGGCTGCTGCACCGGCGGGAAGAGCAGCTTCGCGCCCTTGACCTGCAGGTGTTCGCCGTCGAAGTCGAAGCTCTCGCTGCTGTGGCTGCGGGCAAGGATCTCGCGCCAGATGCGGATGAACTCGGCCGACTGGGCGTAGCGCTTCTCGTGGTCGAGGAACACGCCGTCGCCCTCGAGTTCGGCGCGGTCGCCGCCGGTCACGAGGTTGATCAGCAGGCGCCCGCCGGAGAGCCGGTCGAAGCTGGCGGCCATTCGCGCGGCCAGCGCGGGCTGGTGCAGGCCGGGGCGCACAGCCACCAGGAACTTAAGGCGCTGCGTCACCGGAAGAAGACTTGCTGCAACCACCCAAGGGTCTTCGCAGGAGCGGCCGGTGGGAATGAGCACGCCCTCGTAGCCCAGGCTGTCGGCCGCCTGCGCCACCTGCTTGAGGTAGTCGTGGCTGAGCGCGCGGGCGCCTTCTGCCGTGCCGAGGTAGCGGCTGTCGCCGTGGGTGGGAATGAACCAGAAGATTTTCATGCGGGGCTCCGGAGGGTGGGGGTTGGGCGCCAGACAAGGTCGGCCACCTTGACGGGCCGGGGGATCAGGCCGAGGTTGAAAAAGGCGTCGGCCACGCGCTGCTGGTCGATCACGGTGGAGGGGCTCAGGGGTCCTACCGGGGAGGGTGGGCGACGCTGCAGGAACAGGCTCACCACGCCGGCGTCCAGCCCGCTGAACGCGGCGATCAGCTTGATCGCTTCTGGGCGCCTTTCCTGCGCAAAGCGGTCAGCCCGGGTGAGTTCTTCGAACAGCACCTGCAGGGTGGGCGCGTGGTCGGTGGTGAAGGCTCGCGAGGCCAGGTAAAACGAGTTGTTGCTGGCGAGATCTCGGCCGGTGGCGAGCACGCGCGGTTTCACCGCCAGTTCGGTGGCCGCATAGAACGGGTCCCAGATGGCCCAGGCGTCCACACTTCTGCGCTCGAAGGCAGCACGGGCATCGGCCGGGGTCAGGTAGATCGGCTGGACATCCGTCCACTTCAGGCCGGCCTTGTCCACCGCACGCACCAGTAGGTAGTGCGCGCTGGACCCTTTCTGCAGCGCCACCCTGCGCCCTCGCAGGTCGGCAAGGTTTTTCATAGGGGAATCGGCCAGCACCAACAAGGCCGAGCTGTCGGGCTTGGGTGGCTCGGCAGCAACGTACAGCAGATCCTTGCCAGCCGCCTGGGCGAACACCGGCGGCGAGTCGCCAGTCAGGCCGAATTCCAGCGCACCCACCGCCAAAGCCTCCAGCAGCTGAGGCCCGGCGGGAAACTCGATCCAGCTCACCTGGGTGGCCGGCAGGCGTTTCTCCAGCCAGCCCAGTTCCTTGGCAATGACCAGGTTGACCGCTGATTTCTGGTAGCCGATGCGCAGCACAGGTGGCGCTTCGGCGCGGACCCCGGTCTGGGCGTGGGCCCAGCGCTGTGCACCGTTCCACGACGCTGCGGTCACCGCCAGCACCTGGAAGGCGCGCCGGCGGGAAAAGGCCATAGGTTTGTGTAGGGATTTCATGGGCACCACCCGGTTTCAGTAGAGGTTGGTCAGCGCGGCTTCGCGGACCTGGATGGGCTTGGGAATCAGCTTGAGCTGGAAGAAGCTGTCAGCAATCTTTTGCTGCTCCGCAAGCACCTGCTCGGTGATCGGGGTGACGCCGTACTGGTAGCGGCGCAGCGAGGTTTCAACGATGTCCACGTCCAGTCCCTGCTGGGGTGCAATGAGCCGGGCGGCCTGCTGCAGGTTGGCCTTGAGCCACTTGCCCTGCTCCACCGTGTCCTCGAACAGCGCCTTGATGACCTGCGGATGCTTTTCGGCAAAGCCGCGTTCTCCCAGGTAGAAGGCGTAGTTGTTCACCAGCCCGGAACCGTCGGCCAGGATGCGCGCACCGACCTGCTTTTCAGCCGCCGCCAGGAAGGGATCCCAGATGACCCAGGCATCCACGGCGCCCCGTTCAAAGGCGGCACGGGCATCGGCCGGGGCCAGGAACACAGGCTGGATCTCGCTGTATTTCAGGCCGTGCTTCTCCAGCAGCTTCACCAGCAGGTAGTGCACGTTGGAGCCGCGGTTGAGGGCCACCTTCTTTCCCTTGAGGTCGCTGACGGTCTTGAGCGGAGAGTCCTTCGGCACCACGATCGCCTCTGCTGCCGGAGCGGCGGGGTCGTTGCCGATGTAGACGAACCGGGCACCGGCGGCCTGGGCAAAGATGGGCGGTGCTTCACCCACAAAACCCACGTCGATGGAGCCCACGTTGAGGCCCTCCAGCAACTGCGGGCCGGCGGGGAACTCCACCCACTTGACCGCAGCCCCCAGGGGAAGCAGCCGCTTCTCCAGCGTGCCCTGGCTTTTCTGCAGCACGAAAAGACTGGCGGACTTCTGGTAGCCGATGCGCAACTCGGTGCGGGTCTGGGCATGGGAAGGTGCTGGTAACAGCAGCAGGGCTACCCCCAGCACGGCGATGACAGCTACCAGCGCGCGCCAGGCCCAGCGGGCGAAGCGCCCAGCAGGTTCGGTGGGGTCGGACCAGGCGTGGGCTTCTGCCGCCGCGAGGTGTTCAAGGGGATGGTTCATGGGAACTCCGAAGGAAAGGGGTGGGGAAAAAATTCAAGGGCAAGGGAAGGCCTGGCCGCGCCATCAGGGCGGTTCACAGCAAGGCCATCGGGAGGGGACCGCCACGCCGGCGGAGCCGGGCGGGGGTTGCGTTACACGCTACATCGCACGTCGGTGAAGGACACCGGCGCGAAACGGCTGCTGGGCGGCAGTCGCAACGTTTCCTGAAGCAGCGTGTTGACCGCTTCGTCCAGCCGCGGGGCAAGGTCCGGCCCCACCTGGTACTGCCCGCTCTCGAACTTGGGCACCTGCGCATCGGTGGCATACACCCCGGGCAGGATGTGCCGGGCGCCGAGCGATTGCAGCACCGGCCGCAGCGCATAGTCCAGCGCCAGCATGTGGTGCGGGCTGCCGCCGGTGGCCAGCGGCAGCACCACTTTTCCCTTCAGGGCCGATTGCGGCAGCAGGTCCAGGAACACCTTGAGCACACCGCTGTACGCGGCCTTGTAGACCGGTGTGGCCACCACCAGCGCGCTGGCAACCTCGACCTGCTCCACCGCAGCGCGGATGGAGCCGTTGCCCGCATCGGCCAGCAGCAGGGCCTGCGGTGACAGATTGCGGATCTGCAGGCGTTCGGCCAGCACCTGGCGCAAGGCCAGCCGCTCGGCCACCGCATCGAGCAGCGCTGCCGAGCGGGAATGCTCGGACGGGCTGCCGGCGATCAAGACAATGGACACGTTGTTTTCTCCCTGTTGTTGGTGTGACAGCGGTCGGGCTTATTTCCGGGTGTAGATCTGGTCGAAGGTGCCGCCATCGGCAAAGTGAACCTTGGCAGCGTTCTCCCAGCCGCCAAAGGCATCTTCGATCTTGAACAGGTTGAGCTTGGGCAGCTGCTTGGCGTACTTCTCCTGCGCCTTGGTCGAGGTGGGTCGGTAGAAGTGCTTGCCGATGATGTCCTGCGCTTCTTCGGTGTACAGGTACTTCAGGTAGGCCTCGGCCACCGCGCGGGTGCCCTTCTTGTCCACGTTGCGGTCCACCACCGTCACTGCGGGCTCGGCCAGGATGGACAGCGACGGGTAGACGAAGTCGACCTTGTTGCCGAATTCCTTCTCCAGCAGGTAGGCCTCGTTCTCCCAGCTGATGAACACGTCGCCCTGGTTGCGCTGGGCAAAGGTGACGGACGAGCCACGGGCGCCGGTGTCGAGCACGGGCACGTTGGCGTAGAGCTTGCCGACGAATTCCTTGGCCTTGTCGTCACCGCCGTACTTGCGCTTGGCGAATTCCCAGGCG
>JALOSH010000077.1 GCA_025458545.1 Hydrogenophaga sp. | reverse complement strand
TCCCCGCCGTTCTCAGCCTCGTGAACCTCCACATCGTCCAGGTGCTGCAAGGTCAGCCGGATGAGTTTGCGGATGTCGGGCTGGTCGTCAACGATGAGAATGCGGGCGGTCATGCGGGGCTCCGTTTGCGGCTTCTGGCCATCAGTTTGGACAAGTCTTCGGCGTAAATCTGGGCTTGCAACAAGTCCAGCTGCTGGGTGTTGCGCATTGGGGCGCCAGTGGGCAGTTCCAGCATCACGTCCAGTTCGTTCGCGGCGTCCTGCTCGATGCGCAAACGCCCGCCGTGCAGCTGCAAGATGCGCTGGGTCAGGGGCAGGCCGATGCGCAGGCCTTCCGGATCTTTCGGCGCTGTGCCGCTGCTGTCGCGTGAAGGCCTGAAGATCGCGGCGGCGTGGTGCGTCAGCGCGGCGGCCGACAGCACCCCGATGTTGTGTATCTGCACCAGCAGGTGCTGCCCGGCCGCCCGGAAGCCGATGCCCACCGCCACGCTCTCGCTGGTGTGCACGCCCTCGCGGGCATGCTGCACCGCGTTGTGCAGGCATTCGTGCAGCGCGCGCCGCATCAGGCGCTGGCTGCCGTAGACGGGCGGCAGATCTGCCCGGTCGCCTTCGATGACGAAGCTCACACCCTTTTTCTGTGTCAGCGGCGCCAGGTCCTGGGCGATGCTGCGCACCAGCTCGGGCAACAGCATGCGCTCGTCGCCAATCAGCACGTCATCGCCAAACACATTGATCAGGTCCGAAAGCCGTTCCAGTCGCTCGTTCAGGTGCCGTACGCTGTCGGCCAGGGCCGGGTGCTCGTCAGGCGGCGTCTGCAACAGCACCTGCTGGATCGGCGGGGTCAGGTCGCTTTTGATCAGTTCCATGATCTGCTGCAAAGACAGTCGCTCGCTGGGCTCCGGCTGGCCGGGCGCGCTGGTGTCGTCGGCCTCCGGCGCAAGTTCGGTCACCGCCATGGCCACCAGGCCCGCGATCGGCCGGGGCGCACAACGGCATTGCAAGCGGGCCACCCCGTTGTCTGACAAGGCGTCGACCCGCATGTCCAGGTGCAGCACGATCTTGCCGGTGGCGATGTCGCGCACCAGCCCACGCACGTTGGGATCGGACCCCAGCAGCACCGCGGGGCGGCAGCTCATCTGCTTGGCGGCCTGGTTGGTGAACGCCACCTGCCCCTCTGCGTTGAACAGCAGGATGGGGCTGGCGATGAAGTCCAACAGGGTCAGCAGCGGGTTCGAGCTGGGGGCGGTGGTTGCGGTCGTTTGCATGATGGGCCCTGGGGTGGCAAGCGTGTAGGCCACCTTGGGTTTCCATCTGTATCGGCCGAACTTGTGTGAGCTTGAGTCCGCCACGCGCCAGTTGCGCCCGGGCAGCGGGCCACGGCGGGCTTTTGGCCACAAAAAAGCGGCCTGCAGGCCGCTTTGGGGGTGTTCTGGCGGAGACGGTGACCGCCGATCACCTGATTCATGTAGTCCGATGCTGTCCGTATTAACTATGTAAAACATAGGCTTACGCCGAACCTCTGTCCAATTCCGTCCTTTACAAGCCGACCGAATCCGGCTACATTTTGATAGTCGTTTTGTGAGTCGGAGAAAACATGGCCAGATTGATGAACAAGCTGAGCGCCCGTGAGGTGGACAAGAAAACCGCACCGGGACTGTATGGCGATGGGGGCGGCTTGACGCTCCAGATCACCAAGGCCGGGGTCAAGTCCTGGCTGTTTCGCTACATGGTCGACGGCAAGGCCCGCGCGATGGGTCTGGGGCCGACTCACACGATCACGCTCGCCAAGGCACGCCAGAAGGCCACAGAGGCCCGAGAGAAGCTGATCGATGGCATCGACCCCCTGGACGACAAGGCGCGGCACAGAAGCGCTGAGAGGCTCGCCAAGGCCCGACTGATGACCTTCGAACAGTGCGCCAGTGCCTACATCGAAGCGCACCGCCCAAGCTGGAAAAACGCGAAGCATGCGGACCAGTGGACCAACACCCTCGCCACCTATGTGAATCCCCTTATCGGATCGCTGCCCGTGGCCGATGTGGACACGGCGCTGATCGTGAAAGTGCTCACCCAACGCGAGGGTAAAGGCTCGACGTTCTGGGAGTCCAAGTCTGAGACTGCATCCCGCGTCAGGGGCCGCATCGAATCCGTTTTGGGGTGGGCCACCACCAGCGGGCTTCGATCAGGCGACAACCCTGCACGCTGGAAAGGGCACCTCGACAACCTGCTGGCGACGATCAGCAAGGCCCAGCGCACAGAGAACCACCCTTCGCTGGCTTGGGGTCGGGTCGGCGCATTCGTCGCTGAGTTGCGTCAGCGCGAGGGAGTCGCGGCTAAGGCTGTCCAATTCGCGATCCTGACCGCCACGCGCAGCGGCGAGGTACGCGGCGCGAGATGGTCCGAGATTGACCTGGACGCCAAGGTCTGGACGATCCCAGCCCAGCGCATGAAAGCCAAGCGGGAGCATGAGGTGCCGCTGAGCGATGCCGCTGTGAAGCTGCTCAAGGACCAGACACGGGTCGACAGGGTTGATCTGGTTTTCCCGGGCACCAAGGGCCAGCCGCTGTCGGACATGAGCCTGACCGCTGTCATCCGGCGCATGAACGGAGAGTCGCCGGTCTGGACCGACAAGGACGGCAAGACGATCACCGTGCACGGGTTCCGAAGCACGTTCCGCATGTGGGCGGCTGAGTCGACCAACTACCCCCGCGAGGTGGCCGAGCATGCACTGGCGCACCAATTGCCTGACATGGTCGAACGTGCTTATCAGCGGGGCACCATGTTCAAGAAGCGGGCGGCGCTGATGAACGAGTGGGCGAAATTCTGCGCGCGTGTGCACCGCCCGGGGCAAGTGGTGCCGATCAATCAGGTAGCCGTCGCTTGACCTGAGATCGTCCGACCGAGTACGATTCCAACCGCTGGTGTCGCAATCGAACATCGGCCCCGCCCGGAGCGTGGACAGACTCCGGTGCCGCGCGAGTAGCCAAGGTATGCAAACCTTCCTTGGGGCTCGCGAGAACGGTAGGCTGGTAAGCCCTCAAGTGAGTGGGCCAAGGGTATGCGTGATCTCGGTCGCGCGTGCCCTTTTTTCATGGCTGCGCGACCTACCCGATAGGAGCCAGCCATGCATTCAGGTTTTCTGCGCGTTTCCCACATCCTGGGCAACCCTCGCAAGGGTATCGAGCCCCGCATCCCCGTCTCACGCTCGACTTGGTACGCCGGTATCGCCAGCGGTCGTTATCCGAAGCCGATTCGACTTTCTGAAGGCGTGTCAGTCTGGCGCGTGTCCGATATCGACGCACTCTGTGCCCAGATCGAGCAGCAAGCGGAGGTGGCAGCATGAGCGCGGTCCTCACTTCACCCGGGCATCAGGACCTACTTCGCAAGGCCGGGGCACCTGTCACAAGCGAGCTGGTGGACTGGGCTGCATGGGTTTTCGAGTGGCCATTGGATCAGGCTGGTCAACACCTCAGAGCGGTCAAGCATCAACTGAGTGAGATCGATCCCCTAGATACGCATGTGATTCGCAACATCCCGATGCCCTACGTCAGCGAGGCTTGTCGAACTCTCGGATTGCCCTTCAACCCCGATCAGCACGAGCAGCCGCACCAGTTGGTGAAGCTGTTCGCATACCCGCGTTCATCGTCGTCGTTTCATGAGTTCATGACAGACGAACACGATGTGGAGCGACCAATGGAGCCACTTGTCCCGGTGTTTCTGCCCTTGTGGGGGATCAAGCTTTGCGAGATCGCTACCAAGAACCGCAGCATCCTCAATGACGCGGATGACGCGCTCGTCCAAACCATGTATGACCTGCGCGATATCGCGTACCGACTCTTGCTGCTGTTTTGGCCGGATCGGTACGAATTGGAGCAGTCCTTCTATGTGCTGAATGAATACTCCAGCTACCTGATCCACACCCGAGGGTGCTTCGATCTTGAGAGCGGCGATCTTGTTGACCGGGAGACACCCGCGCTACGTGAGTTTTTATCGTGGGGGCCGCAATGAAACCGATTGACCAGATCGACTTTGGGCCGATCACCGCCGAGGGTGAGGCGATGATCGCCGCTGTTGCTGCACGGCGGTACAACCGGATCGCGGAGCGACTCGGTGCCCAGCGAATGCCCGTCACGCTCGCACCTGCTCGACCTGAGCAGCGCTACAAGCTGCGCAGCGCAGACGAATTGCTCCACGCCAAGCCCATCGCCTGGCGCGTGAAAGGCGTCATCCCTGAGCAAGGGATCGGGGCGATCTTTGGGCCGTCTGGCTGCGGCAAGTCCTTCCTGGCCATTGATCTGGCCATGAGCATCGCGAAGGGTGGCGACTGGTTCGGGCATCGCGTCAAGCGCTACCCGGTGCTGTACGTATGCCTCGAAGGGGAAGCGGGCCTGTCGGTGCGCGTCAAAGCCTACAGCGCAGTGAACGGACCCATACCGCGCGGCATTGACTTCATCGATCAACCCTTGAACCTGCTCAACCCGACCGACGTGCGCGATCTGGTGGCCGTCATCACGGACCGGGCGGTGCCTCACGGAGTGGTGATCATCGACACCCTGAACCGGGCAGCGCCCGGCATGGACGAGAACAGTTCTGTTGACATGGGGCAAGCGGTGGCAGCGGCGAAGGCCGTTCAGGCTGCTATCGGTGGGATGGTGCTGCTGGTCCACCACACGGGAAAGGACGCAACCAAGGGCATGCGTGGGCATTCCAGCCTGCACGCAGCGCTTGATGCGGCCATTGAAGTGCGGCGCGAAGGCGATGGCCGGGAGTGGTCTGTCGCGAAGTCCAAGGACGGCGCCGATGGTCTGGGCCACCAGTTCAAGCTCGATGTGGTCGACCTGGGCCTCGATTCAGATGGCGACGCGATCACCTCATGCGTGGTCAAGGTGGGAGAGGCTGGCTTGAAGGTCAAACCCCTGACCGCGCCCCAGCAGATCGGCATGCACGCCTTCATGGAAGCGGCATTGCACAACGCTCCCACCCCCGATGATCAGCGAGTGCGCGCCAGTCTGGACCAGTGGCGCGATGCCTATTACCGGCGCAGCGGTGCGATCACGACCGACAACAAGCGGCGCGCATTCAATCGGGCGCGGACTGACCTGCTCGACTTGAGGCGGGTTCGCGAGGTCGACGGCCTCTATCTGCTGATCGATGAACCCGATGGGTTCCCTGATCTGACGTAACCCAATGGGGCGGGCGGACCGGGCGCAACCGGGACAACGCCCGGTTTGTCCCGGGACACAACGGGCGCGACTCTAAGGAGCGCCCTGTTCCGCCCGGTCTGTCCCGCCTGTCCTGTCCTGATTCAAGTACCCAATGGGTGAACCCTTAAACACAATCGAGTTTTCACATGAGCATCCGCAAGTACGAGACCACATACAAGGTCGATGAAGTCTGGCCGGTCATCCTCGAACGCATCGCCAGCGGCGAATCGCTCGCCTCAGCACTGCGCCATCCGGGCATGCCGAGCTATCCCCTGGCACGGCTGCACATCCGAACCATCCCCGCGATCAAGGAGGCTTACGAGAACGCGGTCGAGGACCGGGGCGCGATGCTTGCCGAGGAACTGATCGATCTGGCCGACACGCCGATCCCCGAGGACCTCGACCCCGCCAGCCGGTCCGCATGGGTGCAGCACCTGCGGGTCCGACTGGACACCCGCAAATGGATCGCATCGCGGGTCTACCGCAAGGTCTACGGCGACAAGGTCGAGGTGTCGGTATCTGCCCCCGTGGACCTTGTCGCAGCGATGGAGGAGGGCCAGCGACGTGTGGAGGCTGATCGAGCCCGAACCATTGACATGGACAAGGGTGCCGATTGATGCGCGTGAGTGGCTAACGTGGGCGCTTGCTGGGCACAAGGTGACAGCAAGCGCCGCGCCCCGGTCACCACTCTTTCTTGCCTGCGGCGTTGGCGAATGCACCGATGGACAGCAGGAGACAGAAAAGCGAGAGAAGCAAGAAACCGAGCGTCGACCAATAGAAGGACAGCAGGAACGGTTTGTCGAAGTCGATGGACTCGATCATCTTCCAGCCAGACCATATCGTCGCGAGGGCGCAAACTGAACCCATCATCGTGTTGCCAATACTGTCGACGAAATCGAAATAAATAGTTGCGATGACAAGCCCGGCAAGTGCGATCAACAGCAGTCCTTGCAACAGGCGTTGATCTTTCGGCAGGCTGTAGCCGATCCAGAGAAGCGCGACCATCGACAAGATCGCCAGAACTGAAATGGTGATTCGGATCATGCGCAGTTCATTCAATATGAGGCGAGCGTCTGGAGAGTTCTGAGTTCTTTCAGCATCTTTCCGGTGCTGTCCACGCTAGGTCCTGTCATTTAAAGGGATGCGACAGCTAGTGCGCTTTGAAACCGGCGAAGGCCCATGCCAGCAACTTGAAAAGTGTGAGCAAGACAACCAAAAGCACGGCTGGGACGACGAGCACAAGATAGGCGAATAGCTCGACGCTCCGTTTTGCCTCGTCTAGATCAACCGTTGCAACCGCTGAAGGGAACTCCGTGAAGGTCGAATCCTGCAACCGCTTTCGGCAGTCTTCAGATTTGCAGTCGTTCATCTTCTTCTGGAATTCTTCCTTTTGCCGTTGCACAACCTTCTCGGCGCTCCAGTACGTCGAGCCTAGATAGGTCAGAACCTCGCGGTGACCACCAACAAGCGACGCCACTGCAAGGAGCAACCACAACACCAGATACAGCCGTAAGAGGCCCTTGCCGACATTGATTCCTTTGGTTGCCATCATCCGTTTCGGGTTGCTTCCCTGGCGCGTGCCAGTGGGAAAATTTATGAGGTGTACGTGATTCTCCGTTGAAGTGTTCGAGGCGCCTCGTAATGGGACAACGAAAATTTTTAGAATTTTCAGGCCCACCGGGTTCTGATTTTCAATTTTTATTCGGAGGGTCGGACCCTCCACCTGTATCAGCACGACCCGCGCCGTGGGGCTGTACCCCCCTCCCGGTCGAATCCGCACCGTAGCGCGCGCCCCATCGCATACGGCAAACCCCACCAGCGGCAAGCGCATATGCACGGGGTGGGGCTGGTCGACCTGCTGGCGCTGTATCCGACGCAGCGGCCACCATCGAACGCGATGCCCCGTCTGGTTTGATGGTTGTTTTGATGGTCGAAACAAAAAAGCGCCTAAGCGCTTGATTTGTATGGGGCTTCTGGCGGAGACGGTGAGATTCGAACTCACGGACCCTTTCGGGTCGGCGGTTTTCAAGACCGCTGGATTAAACCACTCTCCCACGTCTCCGGGGTGCGCGGATTGTAGCCGCCGCCACCCCGGTCAGGCGGCGATGGGTGCGGTGGCGCCGGGCGAGAGCATGCCGCGCCGTTCGATGAATTGCACCACGTCCAGCACGCCGTCCTGGGTCTTGAGGTTGGTCATCACCCAGGGGCGGCGGGAGGTGTCGGGGCGCATGCGGGCGGTGTCGGCTTTCATCACCGCCAGGTCGGCGCCCACGTGGGGGGCCAGGTCGGTCTTGTTGATGACGAACAGGTCGCTCTTGGTGATGCCGGGGCCGCCTTTGCGGGGGATTTTTTCGCCTGCCGCGACGTCGATCACGTAGATGGTCAGGTCGGACAGCTCGGGGCTGAAGGTGGCGGCCAGGTTGTCGCCACCCGATTCGACGAACACGATGTCGGCGTTGGGGAACTCGTCCAGCATGCGGTCGATGGCTTCGAGGTTGATCGAGCAGTCTTCGCGAATCGCGGTGTGCGGACAGCCGCCGGTTTCCACGCCCATGATGCGCTCGGCCGGGAGCGCGCCGCTCACCGTGAGCAGGCGCTGGTCTTCCTTGGTGTAAATGTCGTTGGTGATGGCGACCAGGTCGTAACGCTCTCGCATGGCCTTGCACAACATTTCCAGCAAGGTGGTCTTGCCGGAGCCGACCGGGCCGCCAATGCCCACGCGCAGCGGAGGCAGGGATTTGGTGCGGTTCGGAATGTGGTGCAGGGCGGTCATGCTTTGGTCTCCGGGGTCATGATCTGAACAGGCGGGAATACTGGGTTTCGTGGCGGGCCGACAGGATGGCCAGCATGGGCATGAAGGCCTGCCGTTCGTCGTCGCCGAGGCTCAAGGCGTGCTCGGCGGCGGCGGGGATTTCGCCCACCAGCCGCGCGAGCATGCGCTGACCAGCGCTCTGCCCGAGCGGCACCGATTTGATGGCGGCCTGCACCATGTTTTCGGCCCAGCCGAAGGCAAAGCTCTGGAGGCAGTTGCCCAGGCTCGCGCCCGAGGCGGCGGCTGCGCAGGCCATGGCCACCGGGTAGGTGGGGGGCTGCAGCCGGGATGCGGTCAGCTGCTCCAGCACGCCACCACCGAGCGGTCCGAGCGAGCGGGCCCATTCGAGCAGTGAGCGACCCATCTGTTCGGTCTGCAGTCGGAATTCTTGTGTTTCCCGCGTCGACAGGTCGCTGCGCGCCAGGCCCAGGTGCAGCTGGTCGGTCAGCCAGCCCGCGGCGCTGTGTTCGTCGTGCACCAGCCCGGCATCGACCGCTGCTTCCAGCCCTTCTGAATACGAAAACCCCCCCACCGGGAGCGCGGGGGACGCCAGCCAGAGGGTGTGCAGCAGACCGGGCGCCGCACAGCCGGGCTGGTCAGCCGTGGTCATGCGGGTGGGGGTGTGCATGGTCGTGCCCGTGCCCGTGATCATGGGCATGGGCATGGTCGGCATGGTCGTGGCTGTGCGAGGCCTCCTGTGTGCCGTGGCCATGGCCATGACCCGCTGCGTAGGCACCACCCTCGGGTTCGAACGGTTC